>JAVBRL010000120.1:0-9823 GCA_031547985.1 Synergistaceae bacterium | reverse complement strand
GGCGCCGACCTGCATGTTTTTCAGCCATTTCATTGTGACTCCCCCTTGAAGTGTGTGGTATGGATAGGCGAATGCGTTTGCGAAAAATGTTGCAAACATATTATAAATTGGGGGAATATTTTTTTCAAAGTGTGAATTATATTAAAAACATTTACAGTTTATTTTTTTCAATATATTGAATTCAATTTGATATTTAAAGTTTCATTTTCATTCCATCATGCGCATTATCACCGCAGTACACTATTACATGCCTCAATATAAGTACATAAAAAAACAACGCCAAATAGCGACCCAATAATCCTTATGAGTCTTCTTGAAGAAAATAAAAAAGGGCGTTTCAGAAAAAAGATAGAAATATAAACGAAGGTAAATCAGCGATTGCGTTGGGCAGAATCAAGCAGCGTCCGCGCGTGCGCACGCGCGCTTTGCGAGGTGGGATCTCCCGAAAGCATGCGTGCGATTTCGACGACACGTTCTTCGCCTTCGATCTCGCGGACTTTTGTGTCGTCGCCCACACGTTCGACCAGGAAGTGCTGATCGGCAAGGGCTGCAAGCGTCGCTTCGTGCGTGATCAAGAGCGTCTGACATCGTGACGAGAGCTCGCGCAGCTTTTCCCCTGCGAGCAACGCCGCGCGACCGCCCAGGCCCGCCTCGACCTCGTCGAAAACCAATGTCGAAGGAAGCTGCTCCTGTTCGCACGAAACCTGAATGGCGATCAATAAGCGGCTCAATTCTCCTCCCGAGGCGATTTTAGCGACCGGTGCAGGATCGAGTCCGCGTACGCCCAGCGAGAACTGGGCAAATTCCGCCCCATTTTCCCGCACATGTTGCGCGGGGTGAACTTGAACGTCGAAACGAAAATCCTCCATTGCGAGGTCTTTCAGGTGGGCATTGACGCGCTCTTGCAGTTTGAGCGCCGCCTGCCGACGTAAAACGCGCAACTGCGAAGCCGCCGAGGAGACCTCTTTTCGAAGCTCCTTCACGCGTTCTTCCGTTTCTTCAAGTCGTACCCGGCTCGCAACGAGGAGGGCCATCTCCTCGCGTGCCTCCCTGACATACTCGAGCAGCGACTGCACGTCGCGGCAACCTGAATCGCGCTTGAGACGCCGCAGAAGCCCCAGTTTCTCCTCGATTTCCTCGTAATGCGCATTTTCCTCTGCTATATCGCCACACGCATTCGACCGCCCGCCAAGTTCGCGCGAAAAAACTTGCAGATGCTGAAGAGCCGTTTCGGCCTCGCCCATCCAATCGTCTGTGAAACCAAGCAGCGACGACGCAGCGCTCATGTCGCGGCAGAGGCGTTCCAGTTCGGCCACGATCCCGCCGTCTTCGCCGCCACACAAACGCTCCTCGAGGCCCGTTAAATATTCGGCCACTCGGATGCGGCGTTCAATCTCGCGAATTTCTTCTTCCCAGCGCGTTTCGCTGTCCGGAGCCAGTTGCAGCGATTCAATCTGTCGTAGGAGGGGCTCGGTGTCCGCGTAACGCTTCTCAACTTCCTGACGCCATTCGCGCAGCTCGTGTAATTCACGCTCGAGCTTCAAAAGCTCCCGAAAACGTTCTTGCAGTCCCATTCGACACTCCACGAGCTCGGACAGACCGCATCCATCCACGAGTTCCAGCTGTTTTTGGGGCAGCAGGAGCTCGAGTTGGGCGAACTGGCTTTGAATTTCGACCAGAGGGGCCAGCGAGTCGGTGAGTTCCGTAACGGTGACTGGCCTGCCCTGGATCGTCGCTCGGCTTTTCGAACCCTTCGAGGCGCGTGAAAGGCTTCGCGAGACGATCAGGTTTTCCGTATCGCCGTCCGCGGCCTGCAACGATTCGAATACGGCGTCGACGTCAGAGCCGTCGCAGTCCCCGTGGATAAAGGATATCTGCGGACGTTTGCCGCATAAGAATTCGACGGCACGGATCAAACTGCTCTTTCCCGCTCCGCTTTCGCCTGTAATCGCGATAAAACGGCCGCGTAAACGCAAAGCGGCGTGGCGAATGCCTCCGACGCCCCGCACGTGAAGCTCCTCTAGCAAAGGCCGTTACCCCTGTCCATGCCGGAATAGCCCCATTGCAGCTTTTGGCGCAGCAGCGTGTAGTAGCTCCGCTGGGGCAACATGATCGTGTTGAGCTTCAGGTCGGGTTCCAAGGAAACTTGAATCAAGTCTCCCGGAAGAATCTCGTAGCCGAGCTGTCCGTCCTGCGTCAGCATGAGGTCGCGGTTGTCGCCGCACGGTGCGATCAAGGCGACGTCGTTTTCCGAAAGAATCACGGGACGCGCATAGAGGGTATGTGCACACAAAGGTGCCAGAATCATGCAGGGGACATGGGGCGGCACGATCGGGCCACCGGCCGAGAGGGCGTAAGCCGTCGAACCGGTTGGTGTAGAGACGATCAGGCCGTCGGCAAGCATCGACGAAAGCTCCTCGTGAGCAAACATATTCGCCTCCCCTTGCGGCGACCGCTGCCCGACGGAGATCTTGATGTCGATGGCGCGCGCGAAAGCCCCTTTCGTAATCACGAGGTCGTTGAGCGCGTACAGTACGTGGCGCACGACGCCCGCGCGCAGTACTTCGCCGCGCACGAGATGGCGCGGCAGAATGGAATGCTTGCCGTCCAAAATCGCGCGGATGTCGCTTTCGGCCGAATGTGGGTCGCCGATCGCGAGGAAACCGAGCCGGCCGACGTTGATCCCGTAAAGCGGGATGAGCTGTTCGCGAGGGTCGGACGATTCGAACACGTAACGCGCCGCGCGCAAGAACGTGCCGTCTCCGCCAATGACGACGGCGAACTCGACGCCTTTTCGCCATGCGTCGTCCATCGTCGACGGCAGGCGAAGCTGGGCCGCTTCGTGCGGGGGCAACAAAAAATCAATTCCGCCCTCGACGCCCCATTTGAGGAGGCGTTGCGCGAGTTCGACCGCGGATTGTTTCTGCGTATTAAAAAGAAGGCCTACAGTGCGTTTATCCATGCCCATAGTATAACGCAGGCGCACGATCCGTCGGCAAAAAATTTTTCAACTCTCGCACAACGCCTCATGCGCTTCGCGTACAAGGGTTGCGAGATCGATTTCGGCACTTGGAGCATCAGAGGCATTTTCGATTTTCACGGCGTGATATAGAAACTCGATGTTCCCCTTGGGGCCCTTGACCGGAGACCAAGTAGAGCCCAAAAGCGCCAGGCTCGTCTTGCAAGCGAGTTCGCGGCGCACGTCCTCAAGCACGCGCACATGCAACTCGAAGGCTGTGACGACACCGTTGCCGACATCTTCCCGCCCCACTTCGAACTGGGGTTTCACCAGCGCAATCAGTTCGCCGCCCGGGGCGAGAAGCGCGTCGAAAACACCCAGCAATAAGCGTAGAGAGATGAACGAGGCGTCGCAGACGGCAAGAGAAGGGGGTGCGGGAAGGTTTTGAAGCGTCAGATTGCGCGCGTTCATACGCTCCCGCACGACGACGCGCGGGTCGCTGCGCAGTTTCCAGGCGAGCTGTCCGTACCCCACATCGACCGCCGTGACGCGCGACGCACCATGCGCAAGCAGCACTTCGGTGAAACCGCCCGTCGAGGCGCCGACGTCGAGGCACTCCCGCCCCTGCGGCGAAACACCGAACACGTCAAGCGCCTTTAAAAGCTTATAAGCGCCCCGGCTGACCCATCGATCGGGGCCGAGGTCGACCTCAAGCGGCGCGTCCGTCGCGACACGCGACGCCGCGCTATGCGCGACGATCCCTCCGACGCGGACGGCCCCTTCTTCGATCAGGGATTGCGCTTGCGTCCGGCTTGGGGCAAGCCCTCGCTCAACAAGGGCCCGGTCAAGCCGAACGAGCTGTTTTTTGCGATTCACCGGATGATGCGGATGCGGATAAATCCTGTTGGATCCGATCACAGATCGCGTGCGGCGTAAGACCGTATTCGTTCCACTGCTCGCTACGCGTTGCGTGTGGAATGTAACCGTCTGGAGCACCGATCCCCTGTACGCGGCACGGCAGGGCGAGGCGGTTCGCAAAGGCGGCGAGCGCCTCGGAAAGTCCACCCGTTGTGTAGTTCTCCTCGGCGACGATCATGCGCTCATGCGAACGCATCAGTGTTTCGAAAAGCAAACCGTCAAACGGGCGGTAAAACCGCGCGTCGACGATCGTGGGAGAGTAGCCCGAAGCACGCAGCAGTTGGGCGGCATCGAGCATCAGCTTGACCGTGCTGCCGATGCCCACGAGGCAGATATCCTTGCCTTCTTCGAGGAGTTCGGCTTTAAGCCACGGAGCGGGCTTTCGCCCTTCCGCCGACGAGTCGTTCTCGCGGGCGAGCGATGCCGGGGCAATTCCGCGCGGATAACGAACCATGATGGGGAGGGCGCCTTCCATCCAACACGAGAAAAAGTACTCCAGGTCGACGGCGTCGCGCGGGGCAGCCACAATCAGGTCGGGGATCGCGCGTCCCCACACGGGATCCAAAAGCCCCATGTGCGTCTCGCCGTCCTCCCCCACGAACCCGGCACGGTCGACTCCGATGAAAACGGGTTTTTTCTGCAACGCGATATCATGCACCAGCGAGTCATAAGCCCGCTGCAAAAATGTGGAGTAAATGCACACGACGGGACGCAGTCCTCCCGCGGCGAGCCCCGCGGCGAACGTCAGCATGTGCTCTTCGGCGATGCCCACATCGAAGAAGCGTTCCGGGAAAAGCTTGGCGAAATTGCCGAGCTTCGTCCCATCCTTCATGGCTGCCGTAAGCGCCACGATCCGTTCGTCGACGTGCGCGCGGGCCTCGAGAATACGCGCCATCACGCCGCTCCAATCGAGCGGTTTGGGTTTGCGGTCCACCGGAAGCGGCACGGAAGCCCTCTTGGGGGGAAGAAATTCCGCAGGGGAAGGCAGCACCGTCCCCGGGCCCACACCGTGGTATTGCGCCGGAAGGGCCTCTGCCGCACAGCATCCTTTGCCTTTTTGCGTGATGACATGGATGAGGAGCGGTCCTTCGTACTGGCGCGAAAGGGCGAAGATTCCCTCCAGCTCGCTCGCGTTGTGCCCGTCGAAGGGGCCCCAATAGCTGATATCCATCTCCTCAAAGATGTTGGGCGGCAGCAAAAGCGACTTGAGCTTCGCCTTCACGCGGCCAAGCGTGTTTTCGAGCCCGTCCTTGCCGCTGTTTCGGCATTGGTCTTTGATGAAATTTTTGAACTTGCGGTAGGTTGTATTGACGGACAGGCGCGCCAAATGCTCGGCCATGCCGCCCACGCGCGGACTGATCGACATCGTGTTGTCGTTCAGGACGATCAGCAGTTTCGTCTTCGCGTTGCGGACGTTGTTGAGCCCTTCGAATGCGATGCCGTTCAAAAGCGCGCCGTCTCCGATCACGGCCACGACTTCATGCTGCGACTTTTGCAGGTCGCGCGCCTTCGCATAGCCGAGCGCCGCGGAGATCGACGTGCTACTGTGCCCCACATCGAAATGGTCGCAGAGGTTTTCGTGCTGGCGAGGAAAACCCGACAGGCCGCCTTTCGAGCGCAGCGTGTGGAAGCGATCCTTGCGCCCCGTCAAGATCTTCCAGGCATAGGTCTGGTGCCCCACGTCGAAAACGATTTTGTCCTTTTCCGGATCGAACGTCCGCAACAGGGAGACGATCAGCTCGACTGCTCCCAACGACGCACCCAGGTGCCCACCGTTTTTCAGCGTCACCTCGATAATCCGTTCGCGGATTTCAGCACACAGAAACGGCAGCTCGTCGGCTCCCAGCAGGCGAAGCCCTCTGTAGTCCTCGATCAGGTCCAAAAGTCTTGCGTTTTCGATCACGACAACCCCCTCGCAAACGCCTGAAAAGGCGAAACAACACTATTTGTCAGTTACTTAAGGGATAACCCGCGCGGCCGTCATCCGTCAAACTACAGAAAAACAGCTTTTATGCGGGTCGCGTGGACTTTTGAAAAAAATCTTTCAAAACGTCCTTTCCACTAGGTAGAGCGGAAGGTCGAGCAATACGTCCCCTTGGGGAAAGAGCGGCGCCAGCGACGAAACGGCCTTTTCCGAAACCTCCGTCGCCAGTTCGCGGGCCCCCTCGAGCCCATATGCGTCGACGTACGTCACCTTGTTCTGGGCGGCGTCCTTCCCGGGCGTTTTTCCAAGCTGCTCCGAGTTCGCCGTGACGTCTAAGATGTCGTCGACGATCTGAAAGGCAAGGCCCAGGTGAGTCCCATACTGGTAGTAACAAGCGAGCTGTTCGTCGGGAAGGCCGCCGAGAGCGGCTCCTGCCACGACCGCGGCGCGAAGGAGCATGGCGGTTTTCGAATAGGCGATCTGTCCTACATAATCGCGTTTTTCCTGCACGGTCGAGCCGCGAAACTCCCGGCTATCCAATACTTGGCCTCCGCAGACACCGGACGGCCCCGCCGCCTCCGCAAGAAGAGAGATGGCGTTAAGCAAGTTGCGCGGATCGATCTGCGAATGCCCCAATGCGAGGAGCGGGTATTCGAACGCGAGCATCATAAGCCCGTTCCCCGCGTACAACGCGACATCCTCCCCGTAGACGACATGATTGGTCGGCTTTCCGCGGCGCAGTTCGTCGTTGTCCATACAGGGTAGATCGTCGTGGATCAGGGAGGCGGTATGGATCATCTCGAAAGCGGCCGCGAGCGGAAACGCCTCCTCGAAAGAGCAACCCGAACGCTCGGCGCTCGCCAAACACAGGGCGGGGCGCAGACGCTTCCCCCCCGCGAGCAACGAGTAATTCATCGCCTCCTTGAGGATTTCGGGAACGTCCTGCGTCACCCGGTCGTCTTCAAACAGGCGGCGTAACGCGTCCTCGAAGCGTTCCGCAGTCTCGGCAAAAAAATGGGCTACCGATTCCTGAATGCGCTGCCTTTCATCATCATTCTCCGATTTAGGGTCTGGGGAACTTTCGTCGCTCATGGGAGCCCTCCTGTTATATATTTTTGCGTTCTCCGCGCCTATTATAGAACATCCGTGCGAGCGGAGGGCGCGTACGGAACCTCCTCGCCCGAGGGCGCAAGCTGAGTCACTTTTTGCCGGGCCTCTTCTAGAAATCCGCGACATTCACCAAGCAACCGCACACCTTTTTCGAAATCCGTAAGCGCCTCTTCAAGGGGCAGTTCGTCCCCTTCCAGGCGATCCAAAATTTTCTGTAACTCCGCCATTCGATCTCCAAAATTCATCGCGAAACCCCCGTACTGTGTTGCTTTTTCCAACGAGACCATGTTACAATGCGCAAGCTGTTTTGTCCTCTCATTTTACAAAATGAGTTCGGGATTATCCGGTTTTTACGACGTTATGGCATCATGTCGATTTTGTGGTTCGTAAGGGGGGAATGCGAAATGTCGAAGTTCTGCGACTGCTGCGGCCGCGGCCCGGCGGTGGGAAACGCCGTCAGCCACTCCAACCGTCACACCCGACGCCGTTGGATGATCAACATCCGAAGCGTGCGCGTCGATGTCGGAGGCGGCGAAAACCGCAAGCTTAGAATCTGTACCAAATGCCTGAAATCGGGCAAGATCAAGAGGGCCGCCTAAGAGGATCGGCCCTCTTTTCTTTAGAATGACTCTGATCCGCAAAACAGGGGGGAATGACGATGGGGAAAGTCCAAGAAGCGCTCGATATTCATCATAGCGGTCACAACTGCGCGCAGTCCGTATTGCTCGTCTTCGCGCAAAAATACGGACTTGACCGCGAAATGGCCCTCAAAGTCGCCGGATCGTTGGGCGGGGGCTTTCGCTGCGGCGAAATGTGCGGCGCGGCGACCGGGGCGGCGATCGTTATCGGTCTCAACTGCGGACAGACCGTGGCCAATGACCTGCAGAGCAAACTCGACTGCTACCAGAAAACCGAGAGTTTCATGCAGGCATTCGCCGACCGCAACGACGGCCTGCTACGCTGCAAAGACCTCCTCGAAGGGTACGACGTGCGCATCAAAGCCGACCGCATCAAAGCACAGGAGCAAAACCTGTTCAAGATCAAGTGCACACGCGCGATCACAAGCGCCGTCGAACTCCTCGAAGAACTCGGATATTAACGAACCCGCATAAGCAAGCAACAAAAAACCCCTCCCGGAGCGGGAGGGGTTTTTGTTTTTGGAAAGATATCCTATTCGACGGTGAAGGTCTCGGATTCGAAATCGCTGTAGTACCGGCCTTCGTGGATCACGAAACGCAACACGCAATAATCGGGATCCGTCACACCCTGCGGGTAATAGCGCTCATCCCCATCCTGCCACAGCATTTCCTTGTGCTTCGGGTCCGGGGATGCGCATCATGAGGCTATTCCGCCGCCACAGGCTCCGTCGGCTGCATGTAAACCGGATCGACCGGACGCCATGTCGAATCCGGATCGAAAGCCTCCATCGTTCCGGCGATCTTTTCCGTATCGGCTCCGAGGTTTTTCTCGTACACCAAGCCGTCGTGGTTCACGATGAACGACATGACGCCGGTGTCCTTGTAGACGGCCGGGTAGGCCAAGAGCGCGAAGCCGCCGATCATCCTGCCGCCGACGTCATAATCGTACGCCCCTCCGCTTGCCGACGTCCCTTGTTTGAAGAGGATCTTGTAGTAATATCCGCCGAAGGCCGCCTTGGCGAACGCGAGCTGCCCTTCACTCTTGCCCGCCGACGCTTCCGCGAATTCCACACCCAGGGGGCTCACGTCGTCGGCTGAAGCCGCTGGCCAGTAAAGGCCGTCGCGAGAATCGGGCGAGCTTTTGAATTTCCGCGCGTACTGCGGGTTTTTCTCTTTCAGAGGGTTCATGTCGAAGTAATCCCGCTGCGCGTCGACGTACGCGAGGCACGCCTGGATCGCGAAGCGTTCGTTGCGCCCGATCTTGCGAATCTGGATCTCTCGCAGCCCTTTCGCCGTGTCGAATTTCCATGCGGGTTTCGCGTTGGGGGACGTACTTACTTTTACAACGGGAACCGGAAAGATCCAGGCGCTTTTCCCCACGGCGAGGTAAGCCTCGTTCCCGTTGTGCACTTCGACGGCATGATATGTCCGGTAAGCACGCAGGAAGATATCGCGGTTCGTCCGCTCCTCCTTGGAATCGACCGAGGCGAGGATCTTGTCGGTATCGGCCCCGAAAATCTGCCGCAAAGCGGGCAGCAGATCTTTTTTCTGCATTTTCTGCATGGAGGCCACCAGGAACCCAAACGCCTCCGTCGGGTCGCCAAACGTTTTTACCTGTTTGACCTGTGTCGCGGCGAACGCCGGGGTCGTGCACAGAATGAGCAGGGCAAGGCCCAGAATCAAAAATCTAAACGCGGGATGCGCTTTTCTCATCAAGGTCATACACCTCCATAGGCTGTTTGCGGAATTTTGTCGGAACGTTTAGCGACGACGGAATCCGCCGCCACCGCCATGGAATCCGCCGCCTCCGCCGCCATGAAACCCGCCGCCGCCGAAGCCACCACCGCCGCCAAAATGGGGGGCCGGGGCGCTGCCCATGCTCGCGTGTCCGCGCATGCTGTCTCCCATGGAACCTTCGTGTTGAATGCCGCTGAACGCGCCCGGATTGTGCTGCGCGATATTGCCGCCCCCGTTATTCATATGCAGCGGATGCGAGCCGTCGCCGCCCAGCCTAGGGGCGTTCGGAATATTGGGCATCCTGTGCTCGACGCCGCCTTGTCCTCCAATTCGTCCACCGGGGGCGTTCGGGATCGAGGGGCGATTGGGTCCGCCTCCGGGACGGTCGATGCCGCCTGGGCGGTTGATGCCGCCGGGGCGGTTGATTCCCGGTTCGTGCCCGCGAAATCCATCGCGCGCATGCTCGATCCCGGGATTGCGGTTCGCGTAGCGCGACTGCACAGCCGGATTCTTATACCCCACCCCCCTGCGGTGATA
>JAVBRL010000069.1:0-4319 GCA_031547985.1 Synergistaceae bacterium | reverse complement strand
GCGACCGTGCGGTCCGGCAGCATGATCCGCGCTCCCCGCAATACAACCAATCGCCCCGCGTCCACCGGTACCTTCACGCGCACACCCCCCACGTCGGCTCCGCCCATCGGCACGGGCACCCCCATGCCGCCGGGATCGTTGCCGATCGAGATCTCGAGCCCACCCGAAAACGCCGTCAGGCTCGCGGCGCTCGTCAAACTCGCTAAAAGGACGAAACACATAAAAAGCGTCCTGCAAAGAATGCAAAAAAGCCTCGATCCGTGCATTTCGATCGCCCCTCCTGCAAAACACAGTATAACAAAAACAAAAAACCCGTCCGACCTCATCACACGATAAGAAAAATTTTATTGCAAGCGCAATAAAATGACGCATAATATTGTCAATGCAATCATTTTAGGGCGGGTGGTCATCGTGAAGCGCGCGTTGGAATTCCTGGAAAAACTGCAGATCGAATATCTTCGGTTCGACCATGCGCCGGTAAAGTCCAGCGTGGAACTGACAGCCATGCTTCCCGCGGATCTCCCCGGGATCCGAACCAAAAACCTTTTGTTGCGGGACAGAAAAAAAGAAAACTATCTACTGATCGTCGTCGACGAGAACAAGGCCGTGGATTATAAGAAATTGTCCGGCGATCTAGACCTTGCGGGCCTTGGGATGGCTTCGCCGGAAGATCTGTTCAAATACTACGAGGCCGAAGCCGGGACCCTTTCGCTGCTCTCGCTCATCTATCTCAACCCAAATGAAAAAGCGCCTCGATTCATCATCGACAACGACATCTGGCAGGCCGAGGCCTTTGACTGCTGCCCCAACGTCAACGGAGTCTGTCTGCTCATTTTCAGGGACGATTGGCTGCGAATATTTAACGAACTTAACGTTCAGCCTGAAATATTAAAAATCCCGTCAAAGGACGAGCGCGCATGAAGAATTTTGGGAAAAAGTAGAAAACGAGCTGTGAGGGACAAAATAAATTACAATTATTAAAAACAGATTGCCGCTTGCTTCTGTTCCTAATTTTTCTTTTAAAACATCCCCTGCTTCATTAACATTCGATTTGATCGGCCGCTCTTGTTGTGCGGCATCCGATACGAGCCGCTCTTTTTTGATCACGCGGACCTCCTCGACCGGGTAGGCAAGAAGCGGCGCGAGGCGCTGAACGAATGCCCAAACCTCGTCCACCGTTACGTCATGACGCACACCTCGGATCGAAACCGTCCGGATGCGAGCGCGCCCGTCGTCGAAACGCCCTATGCGAAGCCGCACTGCAATACGGCACTCTACTAATTCATAATGAGCCATGAAAAAACCTCCTTAAAAAAACATCCCCCTATAAGGTAAAGTGCGAAATGCCCTCCCAAAATGCAACCCCGAATTGTCGGCAAAAAAGAGAAAATTTCGTCTTACGGCAAGCGAATTGTATCGAACAGACGCACACGGAAAATAAAGCATCAAAACAAAGCATCATGATAAAATAAGCCCATTGAGAGGAGGTGCTTTGTTTTGAGCGTGTTTTCCGCTAACGAAGTGTCCTATCGAAGACGTTTCTGGGCCGGTTTTCTCCTGTCGCTCGCTTGGGCCGCGTTCCTCGTGGGTACTCCTCCACCAACAGCCCAAGCCGCCGATCCCGTTTCGATATCCGTCGACGCGACCGCCGCGACGGATATCTCGCAGCTCGCGTCTCAACTCGCGCCCCATCAAGAGGGGTACGTCCGCGGAGTCCCCGATTTTCAGCGCTCGAGCCTCTCGATGAAGCTCCAAAACGGCGGCTACCTGTGGGATATGTTCGGCATCAACTACAGCGTCTGGCAGACCGTAAAGTTATCGGACCAGTCACGATATCATCTCAATTGGGAGATCTCCTGCGAAGCGCAGACATTCGGCTGGGGGCGCGCGGGGATCATCTTCGGCAACGAGGACGGCTCGAACCTGCTCTCCGTCGAGGTCGGCCGCGGTCAGGAGTTGCGGATCATCCGCTGGCGGAGCGATTTCAAAGGGATCGTGGGCAACGTCATCTACTCCGAAACGCTTAAAAAACGCGACGATCGAATCCGCATGAACGTCAAATACGACATCCGCGCGGAGACTTTGACCTACGCCGTGGGCGACAACGCCCCCAAGACGCTCAAAATCGACGCCTACACACCGTCGGCTCCCATGACGATCCGCAACGTCGGCTGGTTCGGCGGCGTGGAAGGGGAGTTCTACCAGCCAACCCCCTCGGGGATGCTCAACCCATACAGAGACGTACCCGATTTCGACGACGTCAACGGCGTCATGCCGCACCGGGCGCAGGCGGCGTTTTACACTCTACGCATCAGCGGCGATTAAAACGAACGAAGGAGGGGTTTGAAATGGCATACGACCTGCACATCAAGGGAGGAACGTTGATCGATCCCGAAAAACTCAAAGACACGCCCCAGCGCGCGGACGTGCTGATCCAGGGCGACCGGATCGAAAAGATCTGCCCCGGCGGGTGCGACGAAAAGGCCGCGCGTGTGTTCGACGCGTCCGGCCTCTACGTCAGCCCCGGTTTCATCGACACCCACGTCCACGACGAGGAGGTCGAGGATCCCAATACGAACACGCAGGCGCTACTTCGCCAGGGCGTCACGACAGCGATCGCGGGACAGTGCGGCGCTGGGCCGCTGCAAAAGGACATCCTCCCGAGCCGCGCCCACCCGTGGCTCAACTTGGCCTATCTCTCAGGGCATTCGCAGCTTCGCAAGAACGTCGGCATCAATGACGAATACGTCGCCGCGACGCCCGAACAGACCCAAGAGATGCAAAAACTTCTCGCGCTCGAGCTCACGCACGGTTCATTCGGCCTCTCGTTCGGCCTGGAATACGCGCCCAATACGAGCCGCGAGGAGATCGCGGCGCTCTGTAAAGTGGTCCCGGACTTCAAGGACCGCTTCATCAGCATCCACATCCGCTACGACGGCCCCAAATGCATCGACGCCGTTAAAGAGGCGATCGATATGGCGCGCGTCCACAAAGTACGCGTCCAGATCTCCCACTTCGGCAGTATGACGGCGCTGGGGTACACGCAACAGTGCCTCGACCTGTTCGACCGCGCGCGCGCCGAAGGCGTCGACGTGACGATGGATTGCTACCCCTACACGGCGTTTTGCACCCGCGCCGGATCGGCCGTCTTCGACCCCGGCTTCAAGGAACGCTGGGGCGGCAAAGGCGAGGAATGCCTCGAAGCGGCGTCCGGCAAATACAAAGGACAACGCCTCACGCCCGAGTCGCTGGCCGAAATCCGCGCGAACGAACCGCAGGGGCTGCTGATCGCGCACATCATGAACGAGGACGAAGTGAGGCTCTGCCTGCGGCACCCCGAGTGCGCCATCGGCTCGGACGCGAACTACAAAAAAGGCGGCGGACATCCGCGCGTGGCGGGCACGTTCCCCCGCGCCTTGCGCTGGCTGCGCGAAGAAGGGCTTTCGTGGCCCGAGGCGATCCGCCGCGCGACACTGCTGCCCGCGCAGATGGTCTACCTGCCACACGTCGGCCGCATGTCGGTCGGTTCGGAAGCGAGTTTCGTCATCTTCGACCCCGATAAGCTCAAGGACACCGCGACGTTCCCCGAGCCGCTCACGCCGCCCGAGGGCATCCGCGCCGTCGTCCTGAACGGAGTGGTGACCGTCGAGGACAACGTCGTCAAAGAGCACTGCGGCAAACTGCTTTTCAGGAAATAGAGCAAAAGATCAAAACCTCTGCAGGGAGCATTGCTCCCTGCACCCTCTTTATAAAACATAAAAAGATTGGGAGCGAATGCGATGTTCGACGAAAAAAAGTTCGCTGCGTGTATTGAAAAGATCGACAAAGTGGTCGACCGCCGGCTCGACGAAATGACCACCCACGCTGAATGGATCGGCGCGCATCCGGAGATCGGGGAAAAAGAATTCGAGACGAGCAAACGTCTCGCCGGAATCTTGAACGACGCGGGGTTCGAAACGCAATATCCCTATCTCGAAATGCCGACGGCGTTTAACGCCGTCAAACGAACGGGCGAAGCGCCCGTTTACGCGCTGCTCACGGAGTACGACGCGCTGCCGGGCATCGGACACGCCTGCGGACACAGCCTGCATGGCATGATGTCCATCTTCGCGGGCATCGCCCTCGCCGAGACGCTGGGGGATTTTCCCGGCACGCTTCGCGTCGTGGGCACCCCGGCCGAGGAGACGAACGGCGCCAAGGTGACGATGAGCGCAAAGGGCGTTTTCGACGACGTGGACCTGGCCGCCATGATCCATAGCGACGCGGGCAAGTCCAAGGTCGTCTACAACTGCCTGGCGATGGATTCGTTCGAGTTCACG
>JAVBRL010000254.1:0-4516 GCA_031547985.1 Synergistaceae bacterium | reverse complement strand
TTGTAGGCTCATGATAAAACTCGCACGCGAAAGGGGCGCCACCCCCATGACAGACACGCAAAACGACGCGGGGATCCGCGTCAAGGAGCTCAATCTTTTTTACGGCACGTCGCAGGTGCTCTTCGACGTCTCGTTCGACATCCCGCAAAAAGCAGTCACGGCGTTCATCGGCCCTTCGGGGTGCGGCAAGAGCTCCTGCCTTCGCTGTTTCAACCGCATGAACGACTTCATCCCCGGCGCACGCGCTTCCGGCACGATCGAAATCGACGGGCAGGATATCCAAAAACCGGACACCGACGTCATCGCCCTGCGCTCGCAAGTCGGCATGGTCTTTCAGAAGCCGAACCCCTTTTCGATGACGATCTACGACAACGTCGCTTACGGCCCGAGGTTGTTCGGCGTCAAGAAAAAAGACGAGCTCGACCGGGTCGTCGAACGCAGCCTTCGCTCGGCGGCGCTCTGGGACGAGGTTAAAGACACGCTCTCCAAACCGGGCACGGGGCTTTCGGGGGGGCAGCAACAGCGGCTTTGCATCGCGCGTGCCATCGCCACCGAGCCCAAGATCCTGCTCATGGATGAACCCACGAGCGCGCTCGACCCGCTTTCGACCGCCCGCGTCGAAGAACTGGTGCGCGAACTCCGCAACAGCTATACTGTCGTCATCGTCACGCACAACATGCAACAAGCCGCCCGCGTCTCGGATCGCACGGCGTTTTTTCTTCTGGGACACCTCGAAGAGTACGACGACACGGCACGCATCTTCACTTCGCCGGCGAGCAAAAAAACGGAAGACTATATCACAGGCCGGTTCGGTTAAGAGGAGAAGATCGATGGAATCACTCAACGTCAGAAAAGAACTCGAATCCGATCTGGAGGGAATCCGGCGCATCGTCCTGCGCCTGGGAAAGATGAGCGAACACGCGATCACGCAAAGCGTGTCCGCGCTCCGCAATGCCGATATGCAGGCTGCGCGGGAGGTCATCGACGGCGACGACGCGCTCGATTTTCTCGCACTGCAGATCGAAGAGCGCTGCATGTGGTTCGTCGCCCGCTACCACCCGATGGGACAGGACCTCCGCACGGCGCTGTCCGTGCTGCACATCGCCATGGACCTCGAACGCATCGGCGACTATGGCGTCAACATCTCCCGCACGGCGCTCGCCCTCGCGGGAACGCAACCGGTCAAGCGTCTCGTCGACATCCCCAAGATAGCGGACGTTGTCGCGACCATGGTTCAAAACGCACTAGCAGCCTTCGACTGCCCCAGCGAGGACGGCGTGATCGCGCTTTTCACCGCAGACGAGCAGGTCGACGCGCTCGAAAAAAGCGTCTTGAGCGAGCTGTTGCTCTTGGACGATGTCGAGCACAAGATGGCCTCTGCACTCGCGCTGATCAGTGTGGCGCGCGCTCTCGAACGAGCAGGCGACCACGTCACGAACATCGGTGAACGCGTCTACTACATCCTGACCGGCCGCAACGTCAAAGCGTGGCAATACAAAACGAGGCATCCCCGCAAAACAGCCGCCGAGGCAGAGGCAGGTAAAACCCCTCATGCCCCGTGAGCGCATCCTCGTCGTCGACGACGAACCGTCGATCGCCTCGCTCGTCGCGCAGGCGCTCAAGCGCAAGGGATACGAGTGCTCGTCCGCCCACGACGGCGACGAAGCGCTCGAGGTGATCACGCAAACCCATCCGGACCTCGTCATTTTGGATCTCATGCTTCCCGGCATGGACGGCTGGGAAGTCTGCCGCCGCGTCAAATCCGACCCCGAGCTCAAGAACACGCCCATCCTCATGCTCACCGCCCGCCGCGACGAAGAAGACCTCGTCGCGGGGCTCGAGATCGGCGCCGACGACTACATGAAAAAACCGTTCTCGCTACCGGAACTCGGCGCGCGCGTCATGGCCCTCCTGCGGCGCACGGCGAAGGAAAAACCACCCGCGCCCGATCTTGGAGCACTACAGATGGACTCCGAATCGAAAACCGCTTCGTTGCGCGGACAGGACCTCGACTTGAGCCCCACGGAGTTTCGCATCCTCGAGATCCTCGCCGAACGAATGGGCAAGGTCGTCTCGCGCGAGCAGCTGCTCTCGCGCGTCTGGGATCCGTACGGCGGCGACACGCGCACGCTTGACGTGCACATCTCGCGCCTGCGCAAAAAACTAACGGACGGAACCGTTCCGGCGCTTGTGATCGCCTCTTTATGGGGACGAGGCTATCGGCTGGCATGGGAGGAACCGTCGCCAGAAAAGGGGCGGCAAACGCCATGAGCCTCAAGAAAAAAATCCTCCTGTTGCTCTTTTTCTCCCTGACGGCGGCCCTCGCGCTGGGGATTTTTCTGATGCAGCGGCTCACGCAGGAAATTTTGGTGCGCGAAAACCTTGAAAAGCTGCGCGAGGAGTCGTCCGTCCTGGCGGAAATTTTGGCCCGCGAAGGAGTCGACTCGCTGCGCCGCACGCTTTCGAACTGGAAATGGCATGCCACGCGCATCACCTGCGTCGACGCGGAGGGCAACGTACTCTTTGACATGGGCGGCGAAATGGCGGAAAGCAATGCCTCGCCCTCCCCCAAGGAAAGGGACAATCACCTCAGGCGACCCGAAATCGCCAAGGCTTTCGAAAAAGGCGAGGGCAGGGCGTTACGCTACAGCCAGACGCTTAAGCTCTCCATGCACTATTTCGCCCGCCGCGTGACGGACGGCAACAATGCCTACGTCCTGCGCCTGGCGACTCCTATTGCAGCACTTTCAGGCGTGAAAAGGGCGTTCGTGGGACAGTTCTTCGCCACGATCGCCGGCGCAGGCGCCCTAATCTTCCTCTTCAGCTACTGGCTCACAGCCCATTTTTTCAGGCCGCTCGAACAGGTCGCCTCCATGGCCTCACGTATCGCCGAAAGCGCCCCCGCAAGCGGAAACGCGACGCGCGAATCGTTACAGTTCCCCCTCTTCAAGGATCCCGAACTGCAGAAACTCTCCGTCGCCCTCAACGAGATGTCGCGCCACTTGCGTCAATCCGTGGACGATATCCAAGCTCGGCGTGAGGAGATGAGCCAGATCGTCGAATCGCTCCCCCTGGGCGTGCTGCTGATCGACCGCCAGTCGCGCGTGCGCTATTCCGGCGCCATGGCGCGCAGGCTCTTGGCCCAAGGACAGGAGATCCCCAAAGGAACGGCGGCCGAACGATTTCTCCCCGGCGAGCTCGACCCTTCGTCTCCCGAACCGCAGGAAACGCTCAAAACGTTCGCGCTGGCGGACGGCATGCGGATTATTCTGTTTGAAAAAATCCCCATCTCCTCCGGATCGCTCGTCCTGCTTCGCGACCTCACGCGCGAAAAAGATCTCGAGCAGGCGCGACGGCATTTTGTGATCGACGCCGGACACGAGCTACAGACACCGCTTGCGGCCATTCGCGCGGCTGCCGAACTTTTGCGGGAAAACACACAACCGGGAAGCGAAGAAGATGCGACGCTTGAGACGCTGATTCGCCAACAGGAGCGCATGACCGCACTTGTCGACGACCTTCTGCTGCTCGTCAAACTCGACGACCCCGACGCGGTCGACCCCTCCTCGGAGTTCGACCTGTCCGCTCTCGTCGCTTCGCTTTTAGACGAACAAAAATCGTTGCCGCAATCACAGCGGATCCGTTTCGAATTCCAGGGTACGCCGGGCGTCATCGTGCATGCACGCCGCGCCGAGCTACGACGCGCATTCGAGAATATCGTCGACAACAGCGTCAAGCACGTGCTCCGCAAATTCGGCTCTCGTGATGGAGGTCACGTATCCGTCACGCTCGAAACACTCGAAGACGGGCGAATCAGCCTCCTGTTTGAAGACAACGGCCCCGGTATCGACGCCGAAAAACGGTCCCGTATCTTCGAGCAGTTCTATCGCGCCGACTCGAGCCGTGCACGCAACGGGACAGCCCGGGGCGGGTACGGCCTCGGGCTGTCGATCGCTCACCGGATCGTCGTCCGCCACGGCGGCACGATCGCGCTCGAACCCACCGGAGAGGGAGCCGCCTTTCGCGTACTGCTGCCCCGAGGAAAAGCCTAGATTTTGGACCCCGTCGCCATCTTGAAACCGAACGGCGCGTCGGCCGCGGGGAAGAGCGTGCCCACGCCGGGGTAGGGGATGTGCATCCCCGCGACGGGGATCTTGTTCTTCACGACGTAGTCGAAGACTGCGATGCGCGTCGCGGCGGCTTCCTTGGGGTCGACGTCGTACGTGACGCTCACACCGGGACTCGGAACCTGCACGGCCATCGCGTGCGTCAGGTCGCCCCAGATCAGCAATTGGCGTTTGCCGGAAGACACGAGGAAGATCGTGTGCCCTGGCGTGTGTCCGTACGCCGCCCACGCGCGCACGTCGGGAAGTAGTTCCGTCTTGCCCCCGAGCGCCTGCGGTTCGAAAAGTTCGAGGCGTCCGGCGTATTTTTTCACCACGTCCTTGGCGAGTTCGCTGCGGGGGACGTCGCCCATCCAGTAGTCGTGTTCGCGCTTGGCCAGGTAGACCGTCGC
>JAVBRL010000228.1:0-9512 GCA_031547985.1 Synergistaceae bacterium | reverse complement strand
CGCGTCGCGCCGGATGCGGCGGCGCTTCTGGTGGAGTGGTACGACGACCTCGAGGAGCTGGCGTCCGAGCTTGAGAAGCTGGCGATGGCGGCCGAGGGGGGCGTGATCGACGCCGACGCGGTGCGCGCGCTGTGCCTCGACGACGGCAGCCGCGATCTGCTGACGCTGCTCGACGGCCTGTGCGAAGGCCGCGCGCGCGACGTCGCGACGGCGCTGCTGCGGATGGCCGAACGCGCCGAGCTGCAGCCTACGGTCGTGGCGCTGCACAATCGCTTTCGGCTCGCGTGGCACGCCGCGCTTTTCGCGGCGGGCGAGCAGGCCATCCAATCGGCTTTGGGTGCCCGCGACTACGCGTGGCGCCTCGCCAAAGGAGCGGCGCGACTTTATGGGCCTGAGGCCATTCGGGCGTTCGTGCTGGGGCTCGTGCGGATCGTCGTGCGGGAGCGCAGCGGCCGCGGCACCGGCTGGCCGGAGCTCGAACTTTTGGTGTTCGCGCTTCTGAGCGAGAAGAAATAAAATCAAAGGAATAAAGATTTTCCAGGGGACTCGTCCCCTGGACCCCTTTTCTTAGAAGATCCTATGAACGGGGTCGAGGGGCGCCGCCCCTCGCAGGTGCGGGCGGAGCCCGCGGTCTTAAGGGAGGTGACGCTTCGTGGATATCCGGATACGACCGCTTCGTAAGGAAGACCACACGGCTTTGAACGAGATACACAGCATGGAGGGCGTCTTCGAGACGACGCTGGGACTGCCGAGCGAGCGCCTGGAGACGTCGGAGAAGTTTTTCGGGAGCCTCGACGACAACGCGCACATGCTGGTGGCGGAAGTCGATCGCGACGGAACCGCAAGGGTCGTGGGGTCGATCGGCCTCGTGGTCGACGCGCGCGCGCGCAAGCGACACGTGGGTTACCTGGGAATCATGGTGCATCGCGACTATCAGCGCTGTGGCGTGGGGCGCAAGCTCATGGCGGCGATCCTGGACCTGGCCGATAACTGGCTGATGCTCAAGCGCGTGTACTTGGACGTGTTCGTGGACAACTTCCACGCGGTGAAGCTCTACGAATCGTTCGGGTTCGAGATCGAGGGCAAGCTGCGCGCTGCGTCGGTGAAAAACGGCTGCTACGCCGACGAATACGTCATGGGCCGAGTGCGCCCGTAACATGTCTTTGCCCGAACAGGTCGAACGGGTGGCGGAGTTGCTCGCGGGAGCGCGCAACGTCGTGCTGCTTTCGGGGGCGGGGTTGTCCACCTCGGCGGGGATCGCGGATTTTCGGGGGCCGAACGGGCTTTATCGGCGATTGGATATCGAAGACCCGGAGCTGATCTTCGACATTCGCGCCTTCATGCGCGACCCGGCGCGTTTTTATCGTTTCCACAGGGAGTTTTTGAAGCAGGTCGAATCGGTCGAGCCGACGTACACGCACCGCTTTTTCGCTTTTTTGGAGCGTGCGGGGGTCTGCCGATGCGTGGTGACGCAGAATATCGACTCGCTGCACCAGCGCGCCGGCTCGAGCAACGTGCTCGAGATCCACGGCGGGATCTGGGAAAATACCTGCCTGTCGTGCGGCGGGCGTACGGATCTGAAATGGATGAAGGAGAAGCTGGTATTTCAGGACGTCCCGCGTTGCGATGCGTGTGGCGGGATCGTCAAGCCCGATATCGTCTTCTTCGGCGAGATCGTCAAGCATTTCGAGGCGTGTTGCGAGGTGGTCGAGGGGGCGGACCTGCTGTTCGTGGTGGGGTCGTCGCTCACGGTGCCGCCGGCGGCGACGCTGCCGGCGCGGGCGCGAGGCGACGTGGTCGTGGTGAACAAGGGGGAGCTGTGCGAGGATTTCCTGCGCGGCAAACGCGTTTCGGCGCGTGTTGAAGAGGACATCGACCGCTTTTTCGAGGCGCTCGCGCGACGCTCGTTCCCAGGCGAAGCCTCGTTGGTGTAAAGCGAAAAAACCCGGCCCGCCTTGGCGGCGCCGGGTTGTTTTAAATTCGCGTCTTGTGGAAAAACTATACAGAAGCGTTCAAGGTCTTGATCTTTGCGGCCATGTTCGCCTTCCGTCGCGCCGCTGTGTTGCGGTGGACGACGCCCTTAACGACCGCTTTGTCGAGAATTCCCTGCGCTTCGTCAAAACGTTTCTGGGCCAGTGCGGGGTCGTTCGCGGCGACGGAGTCGAGGAATTTTTTCACGACGTTTTTGCACCGGGTCTTCCAGAAACGATTATATAGGCGGCTTTTTTCTGAAGTCAGAACTCTTTTGGCAGCGGATTTCTTGTTAGGCACTCCTGTTTCACCTCCTTTTGATACAGCAGAGGTAATCCTATCGTAGCTTCGCGTGCCGTGTCAAGTGAGCTTCTCAAACTTTTCGCATGTTTCACATGGCGCCCGTCAGGTCCGTGTGAGCGGCTTTCGTAAGTTCCTGTTCGAGCAGCAGGGAGACGAGGCGGCTTTCGCTTTTTTCGAACGCGTCAAACAGATCGCGGTCCTTGGTCGCGTCGCGAAAGTTCCAAAGCCTGGCGAGGGGCACGCCGTCCACGAGAACGGGGCGGGTGAGGCATTCGATCACCTTTCCCGCCGTCGTTTCGAAAAGATGAGCTTTCACGGAAGCCGGATCGTTTTTCACCTCTTTAAAGAAATCCTGCGCGAAGTCCTCGTCGTCGGACGAGGAGACCATTTTCTCAGCGAGCGCGTCCAGAGAACTGCCCGTTTCGAGCGATTCGAGGCCCCACAGGGCCAAAAATCGAGCGTTGCACGACGATACCTTTCCGTCGGCCGAGGTGAGCAGGAGTCCTTCGGAGGCCGCGTCAAGCAGAGCTCGAATCGTGGGCAGAGCGTAAATGTCCTCTCTCACGATCAATTCCTCCTCTCGCATATGCGTGAGCGTCGAAAGAGAATTTCGTCACATTGTAGCACTTTGTCGGCAACTGCGGTGAAAGGGGGCGAAAACGGGCCGGCGAACGGTATCGGGCGAGCGATAAATTGCATCAAATATTTTGACTTTAATGCGCACTTCATATGTTCTGAAAAATGAAACCTGCTTTGTTTCTTAATTATCAAAAATAGTCAAATAATAATTTCCGCATATCGGATAAAATGTCCACTCTTCAGCATATTGACATCCTCAGGGGCACCCACTACACTTCAATTGTTTTCCAAACAGCGGATATAAATACCACAGAATGAAAAAATCGAAACCCTTTTTTAAACCCGAAACGTCTTTATTAAAAAATCTGGAGGTGTCGGTTGTGAAGAAAGACCTGGTTGCGTTTCAATTGGTTCATTTTCTCGAATCGCGCGGAGTCGAAAAGGTGTTCGGCCTCTGCGGACACACGGTGATCGCGATGCTCGACGCGCTCAAAGAGAGCAAGATCGACTTCATCTCCGTGCGTCACGAGCAGATCGCGGCCCATGCCGCCGACGGCTACGCGCGCGGCAAGGGGTGCCGGGTGCCCGGCGTCCTCATGACGCACCTGGGGCCCGGGCTCACGAACGCGACGACCGGCGTTGCCGAGGCGGGGCTCAACTCGATCCCGATGGTCGTGATCGCGGGCGACGTCCCGAGCTGCTATTTCGGCCGGCACCCACACCAGGAAGTCAACATGCACGCGGACGCGAGCCAGTACGAGATCTATCGTCCGTTTGTCAAACGAGCCTGGCGAGTCGACCGCCCCGAGCTCCTGCCCGAAGTGATGGACAAGGCGTTTCGCCTCGCGATGACGGGACGCCCCGGCCCCGTGCTCGTCTCCATCCCGATGGATATTTTTTCGATGCCGCTCGACGTGCGTTTCTTCGAGCAGCGCATCAAAAACTTCCCCTCGCTGCCAAAACCCGGAATCGGCGACGATACGGCGACGGAGATCGCGACGCTGCTCGCCGAGGCGAAAAATCCCGTCCTCTATCCCGGCGGCGGCGTGATCTCTTCGGGTGCTTCCGCGGCGCTGGCGGCGCTCGCGTCGCACCTGGAGATCCCCGTCCTCTACACGCTGATGGGTAAGGGCGCGATCGGCGACGATCACCCGATGGCCGTCGGCATGACCGGCTTTTGGGGCACCGAGTTCAACAACACCACCGCCATGAAAGCCGACGTCATGATGGCGATCGGTACGCGCCTCTCCGAGGCGGACTGCAGTTCGTGGTATCAGGGCGAGACGTTCGACGTGCCGCCGACGAAACTGATCCACATCGACATCAACCAAGAAGAGATCGGACGCAACTTCCCCACGGCGATCGGCGCGATCTGCGACGCGGCGTCGGCGCTCGAGGCCATCCTCGCAGCGGCGAAGAAAAAATATCCGAGCGGCGTCAAGCGCCCGGAGACGGTGGCCGCGATCGCGGCGGCGAAGAAGGCCTACAAGGCGACGCTCGTCGAAGCGCAAAATTCTAATCAGTACCCGATGCGTCCGGAGCGCATCCTGAAGGACCTGCGCGAGGCGCTGCCGCGCGACGGTTTCGTGGTCGCCGACGTCGGCTGGAACAAAAACGGCGTGGGACAGCAGTTCGACATCTACGAGCCGGGAACGTTCGTGGCCCCCGGTGGGCTCTGCACGATGGGTTACGGCCCGTCGGCCGCGCTCGGCGTCAAAGTCGCCTGCCCGGATCGCAAGGTCGTGGCCCTGATCGGCGACGGGGGCATGGCGACCAACGTAAGCCCGTTCGCGACCGGCGCGATGGACGGCGTCGCGGTAGTCTGGGTCGTGATGAACAACTGCGCGTTCGGCACGATCGCCGGGCTCGAGCGCCAGCACTACGAACACCAGTTCGGGACGCTTTTCATCAAAGACGGCGAGCCCTACACGCCCGATTTCGCGGCCATCGCCGAAGCGTATGGCATCAAGGGGTACAAGGTCGAAAAAGCGGCGGACTTCAAACCAGCCCTCGAAGAGGCGCTGGCGTCGAACAAGCCGTGCGTGATCGACGTGCGGATGGAAAACGCGCCCGTCGTCACGTGGGGCTGCTGGAATATCAACGACATCTACCGCAAGCGCAGCGAGCAGGACAAGCCGTGGCGGACCTGGGCGTTCGAGGAGGAGATCACCCCCTGGTACATGCCCGAGGTGAGCGGCCAGAAAGAAAAGGGGAAAAAGAGCGGCGGCAAGAAATAAAGCGGAAAAGTTCGGATCGCCTGAAGAAAAATTTTATTTTATATAAATAGATAGGAGTTGATTGGAGATGGCTGCGAAAGAGTTGACACCGGAACAGATGCAGATGCTGGAAGACGTTTACGCGCGGGCCCGTAGCGCGCAGAAAATCATCGAGAACTACTCGCAGGAGCGGGTCGACCGCATGTGTCAGGCTGTGGCGTGGGCGACCGGCAACCCCCATACGTTCGAGAAGCTCTGCTGGATGGGCGTGGATGAAAGCGGCTCCGGCGACCGCGTAAACCGCTACGGCAAGCGTCACAAGATCCTGGGCGTGCTGCGCGACGCGCTGCGGCAGAAGAGCGTCGGCATGATCGAGTGCCTGCCCGAAAAAGGGATCGCCAAATACGCGAAACCGGCGGGCGTTATCAGCTCGCTGATCCCGATGACGAATCCCGAGCTGACGCCGATCGTGACGGCGATCTACGCGCTCAAAGCGCGCGACGTCGTCGTCTTCTCGCCGCATCCGCGCACGAAAAAGACGACGTTCGAAGTGACGCGCGTCATGCGCGAGGCGCTGCGAAAAATCGGCGAGCCGGAGGATTTCCTGCAGTGTGTCGAAGACCCGAACATGGCGGTCGTCGAACAGCTGATGAAGATGGGCGACCTGATCATGGCCACGGGCGGTCCCGCCATGTCGAAAGCCGCGCATAGCTCCGGCAAGCCGGCCTACTGCTCCGGCGCCGGCAACGCGACAATGATCTTCGACGAGACGACCGATGTCGAAATCGCCGCCGCGAACACGCGCACGAGCAAGACGTCGGACTTCGGCTCGGGCTGCTCGGCCGACGGCAACCTGATCATCAGCGGCGCCATCTATGACAAAATGATCCCGGCGCTCGTCAAGGAGGGCGGATACCTCGCGAGTGACGCGCAGCGCGAGATGCTGAAAAAAGCCATGTGGGACGACGAGGGGCATCGCATCGTGGCGACGGTCGCCGTCTCCCCGCAGGTGCTCGCGAAAGCGGCGGGTTTCGAGATCCCCAGCGACCGCAAATTCATCATGGTCGTGGGCGACGGAATCGGCAAGGAACACAAGTTCTCGGGCGAAAAGCTCACGACGCTGCTCGCGCTCTATCGCTACGAAGGGGATTTCGAAAACGCGCTGGCGATGATGGACGAGATCTACAAAGTCGGCGGCCGTGGACATTCGTGCGGCATCTACAGCCACAACGACGCGCATATCGAGGCCTTGGCGCTTCGCGCCCCCGTCACGCGCATCATGGTGCGCCAGCCGCAGTCGAAGGCGAACGCCGGCAGCGCCGAAAACGGCATGCCGATGACGTCGAGTATGGGGTGCGGCATCTGGGGCGGCAACCAAGTTTCGGACAACATCGGCCTCAAGTATTACCTGCAGACGACGCACGTCGCGCGCCCAATCCTCAAGGACCAGCCGCCCGAGGACGTGCTCTTCGGCGAATTCTACGACCCGGCAGTGACGCGGCCGCAGGCGTAGGCGAGGAGGAGCGTGAAGTCATGGCACAGCGGTACTCGCTCGCGCACCTGACGGTTCTCGGCTGCCCGCCGCCGGAGATGGTCCACATCGCCTCGAACGCGGGTTACGACTATGTGAGCCTCCGCATCATTCCGATGGGACTTCCCGGCGAGGCGCGCTACGAGCTCTCGGTCGACAAGGAGATGATGCGGCGGACGAAACAGGCGATGGCGGAAACGGGCATCGAGCTGCTCGATATCGAGCTGGCCAGAATTTTCGACGGAGTGGATCCGAAAAGCTACGAGCCCGCTTTCGAGGCGGCCGCGGAGTTGGGCGGCAAGCAGGTTTTATCCAGCGTCTGGACGGACGATCACAGCTACTCGGTGGACCGTTTCGCGGAGATATGCGACCTCGCGAAACCCTACGGGCTCTCGGTGAACCTGGAGTTCGTGACCTGGGCGGGCGTGAAGAACCTGCGGGAGGCGATGGCGCTTCTGCGCGAGGCGGGGTGCGATAACTGCGGACTGATGGTCGATACGCTGCACTTCAGTCGCTCGCGAGTGGCTCTGGAAGAGCTCGACGACGTCCCGCGCGAGTGGTTTCGCTTCGCGCACCTCTGCGACGGTCCGGCGGAGATTCCGACCGACCGGGAGTCGCTCGTCTTCACGGGGCGCGATGCGCGCCTTTATGTGGGAGAAGGCGCGATCGACATCGCGGGAATTTTAAACCGCGTCCCGCAGATGCCCTACTCGATCGAACTGCCGCACGTGGCGCGCGTCAAGGAGTACGGCTATGCCGAGCACGCGCGTCGTTGCATCGAATCGGCGAAAAAATATTTCGCGAGCCATCCGAGAACGGAGTGAGAGGGAATCATGTTTTTTATTCCGACGACCGGCACCAAATATTTCGGACTGATGGGCAATCCCCTGGGGCAGAGCGCGGGCGCGTACATGCACAACAGCGTCTATCAGAAGTGGGGCATCGACGCGCTTTACGTCCCGCTCGAGATGGAGATGGCGGATCTGGGCCCCGCGATCCTCAATATGGAGAAGTTTCATTTCGCGGGCGGCGGCGTGACGATGCCGTTCAAGACGCAGGCGCATAAATACCTGGACGGCCTGGCGGATTCGGCGAAGCACACGGAAGTCGTCAACACGATCGTGATCGGCCAAGACGGCAAAAAAATCGGGCACAACACGGACGGCAGCGGCTTCGCCCTGTCGCTCGAAGAGCAGCTCGCCCTCAAAATCCCCGAGCATAAATACCTGATCTTGGGCTCGGGCGGCGCGGCGACGGCCATCGCCTGCGCGCTCGCCACAAAGGGCGCGCGGTCGATTCGTTCGCTTTGCATCGCGCAGGACTATTTTTGCGCCGAGACGCTCTACTCGCGCGTCGATGCGCACTTCCCGGGCATCTGCGAGATCGAGGAGATGAATAACCGCACGATCGCGAAAGGGCTCGAGGAGTTCGACGTCGTGATCCACGCGACCAAGGTGGGCATGCACCCCCACTGCGACGAGGTCCTGTTCGACCCCGCATTGCTTTCCTCGAGCCACGTCGTGACCGACGTTGTCTATGTTCCCATGGAGACGAAATTGCTCAAAGAGGCGGCCAAACGCGGCTGCAAAACGCTCTCCGGCCTCTGGATGAACGTCAACCAGGCGGCCGAACAGATGAGGCTCTGGCTCGACATCGATCCTCCACTGGATTTCATGTACCAGTGCGGTGTGGATTATCTGGTTTCGCAGGGCAAAGCTTCCGCATAACACGAGTCGCGCAAGGCGCAAAAAATAAATAAAAATATAAAAAATCTCGAGGAGGGTCTTACGGTGAAAAAACGGCTTATTATCGCATCTTTTGTTCTTGTCGGTCTTCTGGTTGCGGGTGTCGCGTCGGCGGCGTATCCCGAAAAAAATCTCCAGGGCATCATCGCCTGGGGTGCGGGCGGCGGCACGGACAATGCCGCGCGTGCGCTCACGCCGGTGGCGGAAAAGGATTTGGGCGGCAAGGTCATCCTGCAGAACAAACCAGGCGCCGCGGGGTCGCTGGCGACGACGACGGTCGCCAACATGCCCGCCGACGGCTACAACATTCTCTACAATGCGGAAGGAATAGCGATCTACAAGGTTCTGGGCCTCGGCAAGTACGATTTCCGCGATTTCGAGACGATCTGCCTCATGATCTTCGGCATCGACGTGATCTGCGTGCACCCCTCGACCCCTTATAAAACGCTCGACGAGCTTATCAAGGCCGCGAAGGACAAGCCGAAGACGATCAAACTCGCGACGACGGGGACGGGCGGCATTCCGTTCGTGCTGGCCTCCATGTTCAAGAGCACGAAGGGCGCCGAGTTCAACATGGTCGGGTTCGACGGTGACGGCTCGGGCATCACGGCCCTGCTGGGCGGACACGTCGACGCGATGCCGATCAGCATGATGGGCGCCGGCACGGTCGACCTCATCAAGACGGGCAAACTGCGCGCGCTCGCGGTGATCAACGACAAACGCGCCGAGCAACTGCCCGACGTTCCGGCGATCACCGAAATTTATCCCGAGTTCAAGAAAAACCTGCCGATCGGGCATTACTACGGTGTCTTCGTAAAGAAGGGCACGCCGGCTCCGATCGTCGAACAGCTCCGCAAGTCCTACATGAAAGCGGTGCAGGATCCCGGCTTCAACGATTTCATCAAGCGGCTCAACGGCATCAAGATCGCGCTCACGGGGCAGAAGGCGGAGGAGTTCATGGCGAAAAACCAGTCGATCGTCTCCTGGGTGCTGCAGGACGCCGGCGTGGCGAAAGTCTCCCCCGAGTCGCTCGGCATTCCTCGCCCGTAACGAATGCGTGAACGTCGCGTAGCCCCCCGGCCGGGGATTACCCCCCCCGGCGAAGCGCAACCAGCCCAGGCACGCGAAAAAATAACCCCAAAGTTTTTTTAATTTTTTTATTTTATA
>JAVBRL010000159.1:0-3156 GCA_031547985.1 Synergistaceae bacterium | reverse complement strand
CGTGAGTTCCCACGCTGCGTTAGGGATTACGCCCCCCTTGTTGCCGGAGTGGTTGTCCGTCGTCGATGTCTCGACCGCGATCCTGAAGTTGAACACGCCGCGGTTGCCGTAGCAGATGGCGGGCACGTCGGATTTGTCCATGGGCCCGTCGGAGACATAGACGATGTCGGCCGAGAGCAAATCTTTATGCGCGACGGCGAAAGCCGTCAGGTGTTCGCTACCAACTTCCTCCTCGCCTTCGAGGATGAACTTGCAGTGGATCGGCACTTCGCCCACGGTTTTCATGTAGGCGCCCGCCGCGAGGATATGCGCCAAGTGTTGCCCCTTGTTGTCGGCCACGCCGCGCGCGAACATGCGGCCGTCTCGGATCGTCGCCGTAAACGGCGGGCTTTTCCATTCGTCCAGCGGCTCGACCGGCTGAACGTCGTAGTGTCCATAGAATAAAAGCGTCGGCGCGTGTTCGTCGGGGCATTTCAGTTCTCCGTAAACGATCGGGTTTCCCTCCGTTTCGAACACCCGCACGGCAATCCGGGCGTCTTCCATCGCCGCTTTCAGCGCGCGCACGCACTCCTCGATACCTGCGGCGTTGTCGGCGATACTCGGGATGGCGACATAACGGGACAGAAGCTCCACAAAACTCTTTTCATTCTTTCGAATGTGGTCGATGGCTTTTTCGATCAAAGTAACTCCCCCCTCACATATGGAATATGACCATGCTCCAGTCAGTATATCGTTTTTTTCGGCTCAATCGAGCTCGCGCGCGCCGGTGGCGAGTTCGTAATAGCGCCCTTTTTTTGCCATCAGCTCCGCGTGCGCTCCCTGTTCGATCACGCGCCCTTCGTGCAACACGACGATGCGGTCGGCGTTTCGCACGGTCGAGAGGCGATGCGCGATCACGAAGACCGTGCGCCCCCGCATGAGCGAATCCATCCCGCGCTGCACGATGGCCTCCGTGCGGGTGTCGATGCTGCTGGTGGCCTCGTCCATGATCAGCACGGGCGGGTCGGCGACGGCTGCCCGCGCGATGGACAGGAGCTGGCACTGCCCCTGCGAGAGGCCTCCCCCGGCACCCGACAGTATCGTCTCGTAGCCCGACGACAAGCGCGAGATAAAGTCGTCGGCCCCGGCCAAACGAGCCGCCGCTTCCACTTCCGCGTCGGTCGCGTCGAGGCGTCCGTAGCGAATGTTCTCCCGCACGCTTTCCGTAAAGAGGTTCGTCTCCTGCAGAATGACCCCGACGGCGCGGCGCAGATCGCTTTTTTTGATCCGACCGATATCGATTCCGTCGTAGCGCACGCGACCCGTTCGAACGTCGTAAAAGCGATTGATCAGGTTCGCGATCGTCGTTTTGCCCGCCCCCGTCTGGCCGACAAACGCAATCTTCTCTCCCGGCCGCGCGAGGATCGAGACGTTATGCAGCACGGTCTTGCGGTCGTCGTAACCGAAGCTCACATCCGAAAAAAGCACGTCGCCCGCGAGGCGCACGTATTCCGCGGAGCCGTCGCCGCGAAGGCGTTTCCAGGCGAAAAACCCCGTACGCTCGCCCGATTCGACGAGCGTCTCGCCGCCGGTTTCGCAACGGACGTTCACAAGCGTCACGCTTCCGTCGTCGGCCTCGGGCGGCTCGTCCATCAGCGCGAAAATGCGTTCGGCACCCGCAAGCGCCATGATCACGGCGTTGAACTGCTGCGACACCTGGCTGATCGGCATTGTCACATTGCGGCTGAGCTGCAGGAACGAAGCGATGCCCCCAAGCGTCAGCCCCCCGATCCCGAGCGCCGAGAGCACGCCTCCGGCGATGGCGATGAAAACGTAATTGAAGTTGCCGATCTGGATTGTCAGCGGCATCAGGACGTTGGCGTACTGGTTCGCACGCGTCGCGTCGTCGCATAGGGCGCTCGAAAGCGCGTCGAAACGCTTCATCTCCTCTTTCTCGTGACAGAAAACCTTCACGACCTTCTGGCCGTTCATCATCTCCTCGATGTAGCCGTCCAGAGCTCCCAGCGAATTCTGCTGGCGGGCGAAATACGTGCGGCTCTTGCCGCCGATCCACCGCGTCACCAGGAGCATCGCCGCGATCATCAGCGCGATCTGCGCCGTCAAAAGCCAGCTCGTGTAGAGCATGGCGGCGAAGACGAAGGCGACGGTGGCGAACGCCGTGAAAAGCATCGGGGCGCTCTGCGAAAGCATCTGGCGCAACGTGTCGATGTCGTTCGTGTAGTGGCTCATGACGTCGCCGAAAGAATGCTCGTCGAAATAGCGGACCGGCAGCGTCTGCATGTGGGCGAACAGGTCGTCGCGGATGCGCTTTTGCACGCTCTGCCCGATAACGACCATCAGCCGGTTGCACAAAAACGTTCCGGCGACGCCCACGGAATAGACGCCCGCCATGATCCCGATCGCACCCGCAAGGCCCGAAAAATCGGGATGCGCGGCGCCGATCAGGGGTGCGATATAGCGATCGATCAAAACTTTGAGGAAAAGCGCCCCCGCCACCCCCGCGAACGCGCTCGTCAACACGCTCGCGAGCACGAGGACGAGCTGCAGGCGACATCCCCGCGTCAGATACGCCACAAGGCGCCCGAGCGTTGCAAGCGGCAAGGCGCTTTTCGCGTCGCCCGCGGGGCCGAAGCCACCTAACCCGCTGCGCGGCCGCATCATACGACGCTACCCCCCATCGCCTGCGAAGCGGCGACCTCGCGATAGAGGCGGCTTTTTTCGAGCAATTCCGCGTGCGTCCCCACGGCGTCGATACGGCCGCCGTCCATCACGACGATCCGGTCCGCATTTTCGATCGACGCGAGGCGCTGCGCGATGACGAACTTCGTCACCTGCGGGAAGTCGCGTTTCAAAGCTTCGCGGATCAGGGCGTCCGTTTTCGTGTCCACGGCGCTCGTGGAATCATCCAAGATCAGGATCCGCGGGTTTTTCAGCAGGGCGCGCGCGATGCACAGACGCTGCCTCTGGCCGCCCGACAAGTTGCTGCCCCCCTGCTCGACGCGCGTATCGTAACCGTCCGGAAACGACCGGACGAAATCGAATGCCTGCGCGATCCGGCAGACGCGGTCGAGGTCGTCGTCGCTCGCGTCCGCTTTTCCCCAACGCAAATTCTCGCGGATCGTCCCCGCGAAGAGGACGTTTTTCTGCAGCACCATG
>JAVBRL010000257.1:0-12709 GCA_031547985.1 Synergistaceae bacterium | reverse complement strand
GCGCCCCTGCGGCGTCGTGGATCGCCTTCGCGCGCGCGAGCATGCGGTCCGTGAGCTCCTGCAGGATACGCGTCTCCTCGACGCTTTCTTCCTCCAGGAGCAATCGGTGCTCGTTGTTGAGCGGGATGAGGGCGTGCGGCTCCATGTAGACGCTGTTGCCCGAACCGGAACGATCGACGAGGATACCCGGAAACTGCGCCATCGCATCGTTTTTCACCAAAAAAGCATAACGCCGTTCGCGCAGCGAGAGCACGCGTTCCTGCAGCAGCGACACGATACGCGGCTGCGCGAGCAGCGCCTGCGCTTTGCGCGAAAGCGTGTCGCGCAACGCCCGCGTGCGTGTGCGAATCTCGCGCAATTTCGGCGACGCTTGGTCGTACAGCCTGCCGTCGTCGTCGAGCACGCCAAGAGCGTCGAGCTCTTCTGAAAAATCCCGCAAGCGGGCTAAGAGCGGCACGAAAGCCGCGCGCCCGTCGTCGTCGCCGAGCGCCTGCAGGACCGTTCGCGTGCGCGCGGCGACGCCCAGCAGATGGGCGATCTTCAGGAGTTCCTGTCCGATCAGCAGCCCCGTTTTCGCGGCCTCCCGGAGCAACACGCCGACGGGAGCGAGCTTGGGGTGCCATGGCAGTTCGCCGCGCTTGTCGCGGTAATCTTTCACCGCGCAAAAAAGAGCCTGCCTTCGATGGACGGAAGGCAGGTCCGTGGCCGGGGTCATTTCCGCGAGTGCCGCCGCTCCCAATTCGCTTCTGCAGTGGCGGCTCGCGAGAGAGAGGATCTTTTCGATTTCGAGCGCCCGGTAAGCGCTCGGTTCCAGCTTCATGACTGCGTGTTCGTGTTGTCGTGGTAGTCGCGGATATCCTTCAGGGGCGTCTTGCGTTTATAGAGATCCTCGCGCCCCTTGGAGGGATCGAGCACGCCCACGGGTTTTTTGAGGATGCCTGTGCGAATGACGATCGGTTCGATGTCGGGCCAGTAACGACTGCATTCGCGCAGCAGATACGTCTGCGACATCCATGCCGTTCCCGTTACCGGGGAAGCCATGATCCCGATCAGAAAGACGATCGCGATCAGCGCGCACGTTTTGACAAGCCCTGCGACCAGTCCGAAGATGCGGTCGATGAACGTCAGGCGGAAAAACTCGACCAGTTGGCGCAAAAAGGGCTCGATCGCATACACGCTGACCATCGCGAAAACAAGCCAGACGATCATGAAGGCCGCGGGGACGGTCACAATCGGCGGAATGCCGCTTTTTGCCGCAAACCATCCTCCCAGGGGAACCCCCAGGCGAAATGCCAGCCACACACCGCCGACCATCGCCAAAAGCCCCAAGATCTCCCCGGAAAAACCACGAAAGTATCCGCGGATCAGAAAGTAGATGCCGATAATGATGAACGCGGCATCGACGATCGTCATCGTCCCTTGCACGGCTCGAACCTGAAAAGCAAAAAAGAAAGCCATCGCTCTCTCCCCCCTCTCCTCCTGAACGTTTATTCTTCGATGCGGTCGACGAGATCGCGCAGCTTTTCCGTGGTGTCGTCGAGCACGCTCGCCGTCATGGCGAAAGCCAGAAAGAGCCGCTCGTCCTGATCGAGCACCGGGTCGGTCTGCGCGACGGTGTCCTGGATGATTTGCGACACACGTTTCAAGCGCTCTTCGTCAAGCGAAGAGAGCAGGGTGTACATACGCTTCCCCGCCAGGACCTGGACTCGCCGCATCAACATCGATCGACACGCGCCTTAAAAGCGGACACCGTCAGGCGCGTACGAGCGCTATTCGCCTTCGTTCGGGAGCAGCCCTCGGATACGCGAAACGAGCCCGTCCAATTTTCCGCGAACCTCGTCCAGTTGGGAATTGGCTCTCTGCATATCCTCACGGAGCTGCATATTCTCGAGCTCTTTGTCGTCGCGCTCCTTGCGAAGTCCTTCGATCAAGCGGGCGAGCCGTTCGAAATATCGTTCGAGCTCATCAAACTGTTCGACCATCAAAAATCCATCCCTTCCATCGCAAAATAAAGCATTTTTCAGATTGTACCCTATTTTTGTTCGAGCATCACCGTAAAGTATAACCTTTTTTCGAGAGCGCGTCGCGCAAAACGCGATTCGCCTCTTCGACTTCTTCGTCTGCAAGCGTGCGCTCGTCATGGCGATACTCCAGCGAATAAGCCAGACTGCGGGTACCATCCGGGATCCCCTCGCCCGAAAAAACGTCGAAGAGCGTCGCGTTGATCAGATATTTTCCGCCGAGCGCGCGAAGGTCCGCGGTGATCTCCTCTTGCGTCCGGTCGCGTCCCGCGAGCAGAGCGATATCGCGGTACGATGAGGGAAAGCGTGCCCCAGCCGCGAATGAAGAAAAACGTTCGCGTTCGAAAGGTGCCGCTTCGATCTCGAAAACGTACACCGGTGCGGCAAATTCGAGGTTGCGGGCGATGCGGGGTTTCAGCGTCGCCAGGTAACCGATCGCCTGCCCCTCGCACAACACGCACGCCGTCTGCCCCAAGTGTCCGAAGGGCTCCGCGCCGGCTTTAAAATCGAGTCGTGCGCCACGGCTCGCGGCAAGCGCCGTCAAATCGGCTTTGAGGCTGTAGAAATCCTCTTCCGTTCGAGAGGCGTAAAGGCGGTGCTTTTCGCGGCCCGCATAGAGCAGGCCCCCTATCCTTTCGAGCTCGACCGGTGCGGAGTCGCCCCTCAAAAAGACGCGCCCCATTTCGAAAACACGAACCGGGTCTCTCCATCCGGCCCGCAGGTTCGCCTGCAACACGCGCAGAAGCCCCGGCAGGAGCGTCGTGCGCATGACCGATTGATCGGCCGAGATGGGGTTTAACATTTCGATCGAGTTTGAGCGTGGGTCATCGGCGGGAAATTCAAGCTGCTCGAGCTCCTTGGGCGCTAAAAAACTGTAGGTCACGACCTCCTGCAAACCCCGCGCCAGCGCCGCGCGCCGCAGGGCTTGCTGCGCGCGCGACATGTCGGAGCAGTTGCCCCGGCTGTGCAACGCACCCGGAATGCGCGAAGGGACCTCATCCCAACCGCGCACGCGCCCGACCTCCTCGACGAGATCCTCGGGGATCGAGACATCGTTTCGCCAGCTCGGCACCGTGAAAAGCGGGGCCGTCGCATCCGGGGATTTTTCGAAGCCAAGGCGGTTTAAAATTTTCCCAGACGCGTCCATGTCGTCCCATAAAAGCACGCGGGCAAGCATTTTTTGATCCAAAAGGACCTGTCGTTTCTCGCGCGGAACGCGGATCGTGTGGGCGACGCGCGAAGCGGGTTTTCCGCCCGCCCATGCCGCCATCAACGAAAGCGCGTAGCGCATGGCCGGCAGGGCACGTTCCCGGTCCGTGCCTCGGTTGTAGCGAAACGCGGCCTGCGAGGGCAGCCCCAGACGGCGCGATGTACGCCCCACACTCGCGGGGTCGAAAATCGCCGATTCGAGCGCGATGCGCTTGGTGCCGGGGTGGATTTCGCTGTCCAAACCGCCCATGACGCCCGCAATCGCGACCGCTTCTCCCGCGCTCGTGATCAAGAGGTCGCTCTCCACGCAGACGCGTTCTTTGCCGTCGAGCGTCGCGATACGCTCGCCGTCGCGCGCGCACCGGACCGTGATCTCTTTTTTGCCGCCGGCCCCACACGGCAGCCGATCGAAGTCGAACGCGTGCAGCGGCTGCCCCCAGAAGAGCATCGCAAGGTTCGTCGCGTCGACGATGTTGTCGATCGGACGCATGCCGCTCACAATCAGGCGGACCTGTTCGCGCATCGGCGAAGGAGCGGCTGTCGCCCCCTCGATGAAGCCGAGCGCATATTCGAGGCACGCGGGCGTATCGATCGAGACGCTTTCGAACGATTCCGTCCATTCCGACGCGCCTTGCGGAGCCGGTACTTCAGGAAAGCGCAGCGCGCTCCCCGGCACGAGGGCGTGCGCTTCACGCGCCAGTCCCAGAATGGAAAGCAAGTCGCCGCGATTGGGCGTCACAGAGACGTCCAAGATCCAGTCGTCCAAGCCCAATGCCGCAAGCAGGTCGTCCCCCGGCGCCGAGCCGGGCAGGTCGAGGCGCAGGATGCCGAATTCGTCCGCCAGGTCGGGCAGGCCGATCTCGGCAGCGCTCAGGAGCATGCCGGCGCTTTCAAGCGAACCGAAAGAACGCGCGCCGATCGCCGTGCCGTCCGCGAGCGTCGCACCGAGAGGGGCATAGGGGACGACGTCGCCGGCTCGCAGGTTCGTCGCCGCCGTCACGACTTCGACTTTTTCTCCTTTTTGCGCGGTGCCCGCGTCGATGAGCGCCACGAGCCATGTGTCTTTGTCCGGATGGGGTTTCAGTTCGAGCACCTTCGCCACGACGCAGCCGGAGAGTTTTCCAGCCGGGCGTTCGAGCGACTCGATTTCGCAGCCCGAGCGTGTGAAAAGCTCGGCGAGTTCCTGCACGCCGCACGGAAGGTCGATCACCTCGCGAAGCCAGTTCCATGAAAGAAGCATGCTATCTCCTCCCCTTCAAAAATGCCATGTCGCCTTCGAACAGGAGGCGCAAATCGGTGATGCCGTACTTGAGCATCGCCACGCGGTCGATGCCCAGTCCCCACGCGTATCCGTTCACGCGCTCGGGGTCGAGCCCGCCGGCGCGCACGACGTTGGGGTGGACCATGCCGGCCCCCAGGATCTCGAGATAGCCCGTCCCTTTGCAGACGCGGCACTGCGGGTTTTTGCCGCCGCAGACGACGCATTCGACGTCCATCTCGAGCGACGGCTCAGTGAACGGAAAATAGCTCGCCCGCCAACGGGAGCTCAAGGGGCGGCCGAAGATCGCTTCGACGAAAACCTGCAGCGAACCTTTGAGGTCGGCGACGGAGACATTTTCGTCCAGCAGCAGCCCTTCGAGCTGGTGGAACATCGGCGAGTGCGTCGGGTCGTTGTCGCGCCGGTAGACTCTACCGGGAAAAACGGCGCGGATGGGCGAGCCGATTTTTTGCATCGTGCGGATCTGGACCGGGGATGTGTGGGTACGCAGCAGGCGATCGCCCTGGACGAAAAACGTGTCCTGCATGTCGCGCGCGGGGTGGTGCGGCTCGAAATTCAGCGCCTCGAAATTGTAGAAATCCGTCTCGATTTCGGGGCCGACTTCGACGGAGTAACCGAGCGAGACGAAGATCTCCACGACCTCCGCCATCGTTTGCACGACGGGGTGCGGAACGCCCGCCTCGCGGCCGCAGCCCGGCAGCGTGACGTCGATCCAGTCCACTCGTTCGAGCTCTTCTTCTTCCTGAAGAAGCAGCGATTCTTTCTTTTTTTTGAGGACTGCCTCGAACTCCTCGCGGGCTTCGTTGACGATCTGCCCGGCCTGAGGACGTTCGTCGGAAGGCAAATTTCCGAGGCCTTTTAAAAGAGCCGTGAGCTCCCCTTTTTTTCCGAGAAATTTGAGGCGTGCGGCTTCCACATCCTGCGAGGACGCGGCCGACGCGATCTGCGCCTCAAACTGGGAGCGAACTCCGGACAGCAGTTCGGCCATACCATTCACACAGCTCACATAACATCATCCTTTCGGTGTATTGGGGGTCGGGGTCGGCGCATGCGAAGGTTTCGCCTCTGCGGCCATCTTCATGAGCCATGGCTCCAGTTCGGTCCTCTGTCCGACCAGCCAGAGCCGGTCGCCTGCTTCGATGGTCGTCTCACCTCGCGGCAGCAGCCGCTTTCCGTCACGTTCAATCATCACGACGATCGCATGATAATTCTTCACGAAATCGAGATCAAGCAGCGAGCGCCCGATCATTTCGTTCAAGGGACGCGTATCGCCGACCAAAAAATCGCCTTCCGCGATCGTGGCGAAATGCACCATCCATGGATGGACGAGCGTATTCGCCGTACGGACCCCCATGTCTTTCTCCGGAAAGACGACCCGATTCGCGCCGACCCGCGCCAGTACTTTGGCGTGCATGGCGGAGTTCGCGCGCGCGACGATGAACGGAACACCGAGGTCCTTGAGCGTCGCGGTCGTCATGATACTCGCTTCGATATTGCGCCCGATCGTCACGATCGCCACGTCGACGTCGCGTGCGCCGACTTTCACGAGCGACGACTCGTCCGTCGAATCGAGCTGCGCGGCGACATCGATCGTATCCGCGATCTCTTCTATCAAGGCGCGGTCCTGATCGACGCCGATGATATGCTGGCCCAATTTGACCAATTGGCCGCAGACCGCGGTCCCGAAGCGCCCCAGCCCAACGACGAGGTAATTTTTCTGTTCCTCCGGCACGATACGTTCGCCTCCTTTTCTCTCCTATCCGATGGGAATGTTGGTCTCCGGATAGTGGATGTGGACTTTTCGCTCCTGACTGACCAACGTGTAGAAGAACGTAATCAGCCCCACCCTCCCCCAGAACATCAGGCAGGTCAGGACTATTTTGCCCGGATCGGAAAACGTCGGCGTCGCGCCGCGTGAGAGCCCCACGGTACCGAGCGCCGAAGCCACTTCGAAAAAGACGTTGTAAAACGGCGTTTTCTCCTCGATAAAGTTGAGCAGCACCGCCGCTACGCACAACGTCGTGATGTAGACGAAAAAAAGCGCGATCGCCCGCTGGATCGTCTTGAGTTCGACCGAACGCTCCCAGAGGCGCACTTCGTTGCGCTCCTTCAAGTAGTCGAGGACCGTGACGACGAGGACGCCGATCGTGGTCGTCTTGATGCCGCCGCCCGTCGAACTCGGAGAGGCGCCGATCACCATCAGGATCACCGTGATGGCGAGGCCGGGCCCCGTAAAATGGGCGTAGTGCACGGTGTCGAAACCGGCCGTGCGCGGCGTGATCGAGGCGAAAAGCGCGTTCCACGCTTTGTAGACGAGCGGCATCTCCTTGAAGGCCCCATTCCACTCCGAAAAAAGGAGCAGACCCGCCCCGATCGCGATCAACAGCGCCGTGCTCCGCAGAACCAGGCGCGTGCTCACCGAAAACGTTTTCTTCTTTTCGCATTTGCGACAGTAACGATCAATCACTTCGTCGAGCACGGGATAGCCGATACCGCCCACGACGATGAGTGCCATGACGATACCGGGCACGATCCAGCTCGTGGCAAATCCTTCGAGGTTGTCCGTATAGGGGGAAAACCCCGCGTTGCAGAAGGCGCTCACCGAGTGGAAGACGGCGAGATACGCCGCGCGCAGCCACGACTCGCCGTGGCGGATGAAACCGACGAACAGAAACGCCGCTCCGGCCGCTTCGATGGCAAACGTCACTCGGATCACACGTTTTAAAAGACGCACGGCACCTTGGGGCGTATCGGTGCCCAAACCACCTGCGAAATAAAACCTCTGCTGCAGGTTGATCCTCTGCCTGGCGGCAAGGCGCATTGCCGTCGCCACCGTCATGATCCCCAAGCCACCCAGTTGGATCAGGATCATGATCACGAACTGGGATGCGAGCGTAAAACCCTTTCCCGTATCCACCACCGTCAGTCCCGTCACGCAGACGGCCGACGTGGCGGTGAAAAGACAGTCGACGAAAGAGATCGTCTTCCCCGCAATCTGCTGGATCCACCATAGAACAAAGGCTCCTGCCAGTATAAGCGACAGGAACCCCATGACGATGGATCGTTCGACACCGATCGAGCGGTATTGCCGCACGACGCTTTAGCTTCTATCTTGCGGAGGCCAGGGCCTCCCGAGCTTTGCCCACAAGTGCGGCGAACGTGTCCATGTCGTTCACGGCGAGTTCGGCGAGCATCTTGCGGTTGATTTCGATCTGGGCGCGCTTCAAGCCGTTCATCAGCGCGCTGTACGCGATCCCGTTCGCGCGCGCGGCGGCGTTGATGCGCACGATCCAGAGCTTTCTGAAATCGCGCTTACGCAGCTTACGCCCGCGGTACGCGTTCGTCAGGGAATGCAGGTACGCCTCCCTCGCGCGGCGATAGATGTTTTTCTTCCGACCCCAGTATCCTTTGGTGATGGAATAGAGTTTTTTGATCTTTCTTCTGCTTGCGCTGGAACCTTTCACACGCATGTCCGGTCACTCCCTGTCCGAGATAAATAACGCCCTGTACGCCTTTGTCAGGCGTACGGCATCTGCCTTTTGATGTGGTCTTCGAAAGAGGGCGTCAAAATCCCCTGCTGGCGCATGCGACGCAGTTTTTTGGTGTTCTTGCTTTTCATCAGGTGTCTGCGTCCCGCCTTTTGGAACGCAACCTTGCCCGATCCCGTGATCTTGAACCGCTTTTTCGCACCGGAGTGCGTCTTCATCTTGGGCATGTTAACTCCCCCTCCAAAAAAATTTGAGAACTTTAAAGAATTTATAAACTTATCGCTTGTTTTTACGCCTCCGGCAACTCCGCCGAGGGCGTTTCGGACGTGCCCTTCGCGCGGTTTTTATCCGGCTTATCCGCCTTGTCCTCGGGCTGCTTTTTCACCGGCGCCGGCGTGGGCGCGGCCGTCGTCGTCTGGACGTTTGGCGCGATCATGATGCGCATGTACGAGCCTTCCATGCGCGGCTCCATCTCGACCTTGCCCAACGACTGCACGTCGGCGATAACGCGATTTAAGACCTCGCGCCCCCGGTCGAGAAACGCCATCTCCCTGCCGCGGAAAAACACCGAGATCTTGACCCGGTGCCCGTCTTCGAGGAAGGATTTCACCGCCCGGATCTTGAACGCGTAGTCGTGCAGGTCGATCTTGGGGCGCATCTTCATTTCCTTGACGGACTGGTTTTTCTGCTTCTTGCGGGCGTCTTTGTCCCGTTTCTGCTGCTTGAAGCGATATTTGCCGTAATCCATGATCCGGCAAACCGGGGGTTTGCCCAACGGGGCGACCTCCACCAGATCCAGTTCGCGTTCTTCCGCCAGACGCAATGCCTCTTCCGTCGGGATGATGCCGATCTTGACTCCCTCGTCGTCGATCACCAGAACTTCGGGGCAGCGAATATCGGAATTTACGCGCGGCTCATCGTCTCTTTCGTTGACTATGACACTCCACCTCCTCGTGAGATAAAAAAACGCGGACTACTCGCACACGAGCATCCGCGCCATAAAAACAAACGACCGTAACAATTTTTCGCTTGTCCGTTGACCTTGAAACACATTCGTCGCAAGGCGAGAGGCGCATCCTCTACTTTGTGCTCGTCGCGGATAAACCGCAACCGATGGGTATTTTAACATCGAACGATGCGAATAGGCAAGAGGGACTCTATTTTTTTAAAAGCGTTTGCCGCGAAAATACTCCGCCAGCAATGCCGCGCAGGGGTCTTTCAAAACGCCTCCCGTCACGGAACACGCGGACGGCAGGCGCGGGTCGCGCAACACGTCGTAAAGCGATCCGCATGCCCCCGCTCGCGGATCGTAAGCGCCGAACACGAGTTGCGAAACGCGCGTCTGTGCAATCGCCCCCGCGCACATCACACACGGCTCGAGCGTCACATAAAGCGCACAGCCGTCGAATCGCCAATTCCCCAGCCGTTCGGCCGCACGGGATAAGGCCACCATCTCGGCATGCGCGAACGGCGAACGGTTTTTTTTTCGTTCGTTTGCCCCTTCGCCCACGATACGCCCTTCGAAGACGACGACGGCCCCCACGGGAATCTCGCCTGTTTCGAGCGCAGCCCGCGCAAGCTCGAGCGCGTGGCGCATGTAAAAAATATCTTCGGATTTGTTTCGCGCATCGCTCATGCGCTCGATTATAATTGCTGCGGCGAAGCAAGGCGAAAAAATTTTCTTCATCATTATTACCTTCAAGGAGGTCTTTCGAAGATGCCAGGCTCCTGTCTGATCAAGCTGATCAAAACGCCGATCGGAAAGCTCAAGATCGTCATGGGCGAGAACGGAGCGCTCAAACGGCTCGATTTCGCCGACCCGGCGGAAGCCGCGCATCCTGTGCGAGGCGAACGTATCGACGTCGCCGCGCTCCCCGCGGAAATGCGCGCGTGTGGGCAGGAGCTGCAGGATTTCTTCGACGGCACGCTGACGGAATTCACCGTTCCGCTCGATCTCGAGGGGACCGATTTTCAAAAACGCGCGTGGGAGGCTCTTTTGACGATTCCCTACGGCGAGACCCGCAGCTATAAGGATATCGCCCGGCAGATCGGCAACGAACGCGCGACGCGCGCCGTGGGACTGGCGAACAATCGCAACCCCGTGGCGATCATCGTGCCGTGCCACCGCGTCTTAGGCGCCGACGGCAAACTCGTGGGCTACGGCGGCGGATTGTGGCGCAAAGAGTGGCTGATCGAGCACGAGAGCGCGCACGCGCAAAACGCACAAAACGCCGCGAAACGCTGATTGACGCGCGAAGGCGGGCGTGATACCCTTTTGTTCGGCTTCAAAACAGGCGCGTGTCCGTAGCTCAGCTGGATAGAGTGTTGGCCTCCGGAGCCAAAGGTCCCGGGTTCGAATCCCGGCGGGCACGCCAGATATAAAATTTCAAAACGCCGAGGAGTTTCCCCAAGGGGAATCCCTCGGCGTTTCGTTGACATCCCTATTGGAGTGAAGTAGTATACGTACGTCTAGGCGTACCGAAAGGAGAGGATATTTTGATCGCTGTCAAACCGACGCAAATGCGCGACAATTTTAAAAGAATATGCGACCGGGTCGTGCGGGGAGAGACGGTGATCGTCTCGCGGCCCAACAACGAAAATGTCGTGATTTTATCGGAGAAGGAATATAACGACATGCAGAAGGCCACCCGCAATGCGGACTATTTGGCAACCGTCGACCAAGCCATGGCCGAACTGGAGCAAGGAGGATTCGTCATCAAGACGCTCGACGAATTAAGGGCGCTCGAAGCGTGAATATTGTATTTTCCCCGACGGCATGGGACCAATACCTGCAATGGCACGCCACCGATAAGGCGATTGTGAAAAGAATCAACGATTTGATCGAGGACATCCAGCGTAACGGATTTTCGAAGGGCATCGGCAAGCCGGAGCCTCTGAAAGGGCGCAAAGCATGGAGCCGGCGGATTACGCAAGAACACCGCTTCGTTTATGTCGGCGACGATAAGCGAAATCTTTTGATTCTAACGTGTCAAGGACATTACGAAGAATAGCCAAAGGTCCCGGGTTCGAATCCCGGCGGGCACGCCAAATTTTGATATAATTTAGATATCGAGCCGTTCCTTTTTGTGGGCGGCTCTTTTTTTATAAGGAGGGAAGCCTATGAGAATTTTATTCATCGGCATCGGCGAAATGGGCGTGGGGATGGCCGAAAATATTTTACAAAAGAACGGCGCGCTCGATATCTGGAACCGCACCCCGGACAAACCCCATGTCCGGCATCTGGTCGCGCGGGGAGCGGCATTTGTTGCCGACCTCGCCGCTGCGGCGAAAGAAGCCGATTTCATCTGCTTCAATCTCACTTCCGAGCTGGCGGTGGGATCGGTCGCAGCCGATATCGCGGGCCACGTAAAACCCGGCACGATCCTGATGGACTTCAGCACCATCTCACCGGATGCGGTCGTTGCGATCGCACGCGATTTTGCCGCAAGGGGCGCTTTTTTCCTCGATTGCCCCGTCTCGGGCGGTTCGACGGGGGCGAAGGCGGGCACGCTGGCCATGATGGTGGGCGGCGATAGGACAGCCTTCGAGAAAGCACTGCCGGTGCTCGAAATGTGCGGCAACAATATCCGCTACATGGGAGCTTCCGGCCTGGGGCAGAAAACCAAGCTGATCAACCAGTTGCTGACCTGGACCAATCAGGCCGTCGTCTGCGAAGCGATGCTGCTGGCCGAAAAGTCGGGGATCGACTTGGCCAACCTGCATTCGGTCCTCAAGACGGCCTTGGCTCGTAGTTGGGTATTCGAGCATTCCGTGGAACAGCACATCATCCCCCGCGATTTCGACTCCCCCTCCGGCATCGAACTGATGGTCAAGGATTTTGGCCTGATCGCGAAAATGGCCGACCGGGCCGGATGCGCCATTCCGTTCGCCTCCCAGGCCAAAGCACTCTACGACCAGGCTCTGTCGGAAGGCTTGATCAAAAAAGCTCCCGCGGTCATCCTCGAAGTGATGGAGCGCGATCTGAAAAAATAAGGAGATGCCCCCAGTGCTTAACTCGCCAGCTCGCCCAAAATCTTGACAAAAGCATCTCGCGAGTTATATTTATGTATAACAATCGAAATGCTGGAGGTGCCGCGATGTACACGACCCATTTGCGAAAAGTAGGGGGATCGGTGATGCTGGCCGTTCCGCCGGCGATGCTCGAATCGCTCGGATTGAGCGCCGGGGCGAGGGTGGGTATGAGTTTGGAAGCCGGTCACCTCACGGTCGAGCCGAACCCGCGCCCGCGTTACACGTTGGAGGAGCTCCTGAGCCGTTGCGACCCGTCGCTTGAAATAACGGACGAAGAACGCGAATGGCTCGATTCTTCGCCCGTCGGGAATGAATTGATCTGATGGAGCGGGGAGATATCTATCTGGTGTCGCTCGACCCCACGTTGGGACACGAGCAACGCGGAACGCGGCCGGTATTGATTGTTTCTCCCGGAGCTTTCAATCGCCTGACGAAAGCTCCCGTGGTGCTGCCGATCACGAGCGGCGGCAATTTCGCGCTTATGGCCGGTTTTGCCGTCTAACTCGAGGGAAACGGCACTCAAACGACGGGGACTGTGTGGTGCGACCAGCCGCGTGCGATCGACATGGAAGCGCGAGCGGCGCGGAGGCTCGAGCGCGTGCCGGATTTCATCATGGACGAGGTGCTGGCGCGGCTGGCGGTTCTTTTCGAGTGACCTCGCCGTCATCTTCGAAGTGATG
>JAVBRL010000005.1:0-9501 GCA_031547985.1 Synergistaceae bacterium | reverse complement strand
CCCAGGCCACGTTCGCGCGCGGCCCGGTAAAGCGTCACGGCCTGAGGATCTTCATACCCCATCGTGCATAGCGCGACCCAGTCGACCGCAACGGCGTCCGCACCCGCGAAAATCCACCCGATTTCGCGCGGACGCCCGTGCGACGGGCCGTTTCCCTCCATCCCCCAGACGGCGTCCAGAATATGCAGCTGCGGCGGAGCGACTTCATACAGATCCAAAATGGCGTTCACCAGCTCGCGTTGCGACGGCGAGCGATGCGCCCGCTTACGCGTATCCGTCGTCGCGATGCCGAACAGATTTTTGACGCAGAGGCTCACCTCGGTTTCCACGTGCGTCTTGCACTTGGCGACGTTCACGCGAAACGCCGCCTCGTGATAACGCTTGGCCACGAGCAGGCCGTTCGCGGAAACGGCGCCGAGATCGAAAATCGAACCCAAACCCACCCCGAATTCGTCGGCCACGCGGCGCATGCCCGTTTTGACGAAAAGCGGCTCCACTTGCCCCGCGAATACGTAGCCGGGGCCATCGGCGATAAAAGGCACGGTATGAGGGAAACGTTCGCGTAAATGCGCGATCAGGGCCGAGAGGATTTCCGGGTGCGTCGTCACCGCGTCCACCGGGTCATACGGCGCGAGCAGGTTCGGCTTTAAAAGCGGTTCGAAGCAATCGGGCGGCTGGTCGTCGCCGAAAAAAAGCGCGTTCACGCCTCCGGCGCGCTCCAAGGCGAGCACGAGCGCGCGGGCCACTTCGGCGCGGTCGTACGACGCGCAACGTGCGGCGCCGACGCGGAAGCTAAAGGACATGGGCGGAGCCCAACATAAAAAACATACAAAACATACAAAAACCTGCCAGGGAGCTCGCTCCCTGGACCCTCTTTCTAAAAGACAAAACTAGACTTTGCCGCATGAGGGGCAGGTCGTGCCGAGCGGACACGAGGCGCAGAGCGCGCCGCGCGCGCGACAGATTTGGCGCCCGAACTCGATCAGGTTCACGTGCGCGCCGCGGCAACGTTCGGGGGGCACGAGGCTTTCGAGGAATTCCTGGATCTTCTCGGGCGTCGCCTTGGGTTCGACCCAGCCGAGCCTGCGGCTGATGCGCGCGATGTGCGTGTCCACCGGAAAAGCCGGCAGTTCCAGGTCGAAAATCAGCACGCACGCCGCCGTCTTGGGCCCCACGCCCGGCAGCGCGAGCAAATATTCGCGCGCCCGCGCGGCATCCCATTTTTTCATCGCGACGAGCGAATAGGCGCCGAAATCGCCGTGGATCGTCTCCAGGATCGTCAAAATACGGGCCGATTTCGTCTCGCCAAGCCCGGCCACGCGGATGAGTTCGGCAATAGCCGGCGCATCGGTCCGCGCGACGGCTTCCCACGTGGGACGCGCTTTTTTCAGGCATTCGAAAGCGCGGTCACGGTTGCGGTCGTTTGTGTTCTGCGAAAGTACGGTGAGGATCAAACCATCCAGTGGTTCGTCGTGCGCGAAAAGCCTCTCCTGCGTTTCAAAACCGTACAGGCCCTGGACGACGTCCAAGGCCTGCAGGATTTTTTTAGTCTTCGTCTTCGTCATGCGCACGTTTCTTGCCGGACTTGCCCGGTTTGCCGGCCAACTGTTTTTTAAGCGCCGCCTGGCGTTCCACCCACCCCTTGAGACACGTCTTCACCTTCGAGTGGATCGTTTTCGCGGCTGTGCCCGTGAGGATTTCGATCCCTTCGTCGATCGTCGAGACACACCAGATATTGAACTTTTTCTTTTTCACCGCGTCGACGACGTCGGGATGCAACATCAGATGTTTGACGTTCGTCGCGGGAATCATCACGCCCTGGTCTCCCGTGAGGCCGTTCGCGGCGCAGTAGCGAAAGAACCCTTCGATCTTGGCGTTGACGCCACCGATCGGTTGCACGTTGCCGAACTGGTCCACGGAACCCGTCACGCCGACCCCCTGCTTGATCGGCACGCCCGAAAGCGCCGAGAGAAGGCAATAAAGCTCCGTCGACGAGGCACTGTCCCCTTCGATGCCGTCATACGTCTGCTCGAATGCGAGCCGCGCGGAGATGGAGATCGGCATGTCCTGCGCGTAGATGCGCCCCAGGTAGCTCGAGAGCGTCAGGAGGCCTTTGTTATGGATCGGGCCGGTCAATTTGACCTCGCGCTCGATGTTCACGACCCCCTCCTGCCCCATGAAAACGTTCGCCGTGATGCGCACGGGGTGCCCAAACGTGTGGTCCACGAGCCCCAGGACCGTGAGGCCGTTGATCTGCCCGACGACCGATCCCTCGGTATCGATGCGGATCGTCCCTTCTTCGTAGATGCGCTGCAGGCGCTCCTCGATCATGTTGTGGCGGTAGACCTTCTCCTCGAGGGCGCGCTGCACGTGCTTGGCGTCGACGCGCTTCGCACGCCCCGCCTGAGCCCACGCGGCCGATTCGGCGAGCAGTTCGTTGATCTTGCTCGCCTGGACGGTCATGCGGTCCTGATGCTCCGCCTCCCGCGCCGTCCACTCGATCACTTCGGCAACCGCGGCCGCCGTGAAATGCATGGTGTTTTCTTTTTGCACGAACGTGCAGATGAAATCGGCCATCTTGCGCTCCGATTCGGGCGTCCGCGGCATGTCGACATCGAAATCGGCCTTGATCTTGAAGATCTTGCCGAACTCCGGCTCGTACATGTTGAGCAGGTAGTAAATGAGCGGCGTGCCGACGACGACGACCTTCAGGTCGACGGGAATCGCCTGCGGGCGCAGGGAGGATACGGGAACGTAGCCCAACTGTTCACCCAGGTTTTCGATCGAGAGTTCGCGCGTTCGCATCACGCGTTTTAAAGCCTCCCACGACATGAACTGCCGGAAGAGGTCCTCCGCGTCCAGAATGAGGAAACCGCCGTTGGCGCGATGCATCGCGCCCGCCATGATGCGGCGGAAATCGGTGTACAGGTAGCCTTGGCGGCTTTCGTACTCCACTTTGCCGACGAGGTTGTAGTATGTCGGGTTCGTCTCACGGATGACCGGAGCTCCCTGCTTGGGGTCGTTGGAGACAAAGACATTGATCGCGTAGCGGCTGAAGTCGACCTCCGCGTTCTCGTCGCGCGCGGAAGCGAGAAACGCGCCGAAGTTCTCGATAATGTCCTCGGAGAGCGACTCGAACCAGGCGGAGAGTTTGCCGTTTTTTTCGAACCCATCTCGCAAGTCCTCGAGGATCGGCTGAATGACGTTGCGGCAGATCTCCGACTCGAGCGCCTTGATCTGGTCTTTGAGCTCCTTTTCGCGTTCGCGGATCGCGCGCAACACTTCGAGCGTTTTTTGCGAAATCTCCTCGGACGTGTTCTGCAGCTCCTTCTGCTGTTTGGAGGGGAGTTTTTCGAACTCCTCGGGGAGCATCTCGCGCGTGACGGGGTTGCCTTTGTCATCTTTATCGTCGATTAGGGGGAGGTTCACGAATCCCTGCGGCGTACGTTTGATCGAAAAACGATGTTCGCCCGCCTGTTCTTTGAGTTTTTCCATCAAGTCGTTGACAATTTCCTGAAACTTTTTGACGAGAGCGGCTTTATCGTCCTCGTACTGGCTGTTGTCAAACGCCTTGCTCAGCGCCACTTTGAGATCTTCGACGAGGGTATCCATCTTTTTGGCGAGCTCTTTAGCCTGTCCAGGGGGCAGTTGAACGGCGAGCGGCTCGCCGGGCTCTTCGAAGTTATAGGCGTAAATCCAGTCGGGCGGTGAAGGCATCTTCTTGGCGCGGCTTCGCACCTCTTCGAGCGTATAGGACGTCCGTCCGCTGCCTGGGTTCCCCACGACGAAGATGTTGTATCCCTTGCTCTGCACGTCGAGCCCAAACGTCATCGACCGGACGGCGCGTTCCTGCCCCATAAGACCCTTGAAGCAAGTCAATTCGGAAGTTACCTTGAACCCCAGCGAAGCGGCATCGGTTTGGCGACGGAGAGCCGGCACAGGTAACGATTTCGCTTTTTTAAGTGGCATCCCTGTTTCCTCCTTTGTTGGGATGAAACCAAAATGGGTAACGCAGTTACATTGTGAATATAGCGACGATTCCTATTTTAACGTAGATCAAGCTGAAAAAGACAAAAAAAAGGCGACGCTTGAAAAATTCAAGCGTCGCCTTGCAAAGTGCGCTGTCAGACCGCGGTGGGCGCTTACAGCTTAGTTACGTTCGAAGCCTGAGGTCCCTTGCCTCCCTGAGTTACTTCGAAAGAGACCTTCTGGCCCTCGTCAAGGGTTTTGAAACCCTCTCCCTGAATGGCGCTGAAGTGCACGAAAACATCGTTCCCTTCGTCGGTCGTGATAAAGCCATAGCCCTTGGTCGCGTTGAACCACTTCACGGTGCCGTTGCTTTTGCTCAAGATGTTGCCTCCTAACAAGTAAATTCCGTTGATAAAGATTTATCAACATGAGGCAGAATAGCTTTTTTATGTCACTTTGTCAAGCGAGAAAAACGCACAACCGTTTTATCCTCCCGTTCTTCCGTACAAAGCAAAGTTAGTATGATGTATGCGCAAACAGATAACCATTTAAAAACGCCAATCCCCCATTTCGAAGGATTGGCGTTTTGATCGCGGGTCTCTTGTTTTACTGTCTTCTTGTTGGGCAAAACGTTCGCTATGAAAGTTCCTGCAGGTAACGCGACGTCGCTTCCTTAACGCGGTTTCCGTCCGCAAGCCCTGCGACCGCCTTCATGGCAGCGCCCATCATTCTACCCATATCCTTGGGGCCTGACGCTCCAATCTCGGCGGCCACTTTTTGCAAGATACCCCTAAGCTCTTCATCCGTAAGCTGTTTGGGGAGGTAAGCCTCCAGGATCTTGGCTTCGTCGAGCTCCTGTTGTGCGCGATCTTGAGCATGCCCCGCGGCGTACATCTGTGCCGCCTCATTTCGCTGCTTGATCAGGCGCCGCACCAGCACAAGCACCTCGTCGTCGTCAAGGGACTCGCCCTTGCCTTTTTCGACTTGTGCGAGCTGCATCGCGGATTTAAGCATCCGCAACACGCTGAGTTTCGTCTCGTCGCGGGCTTTCATGGCCTGCACAAGATCATTTTGGATCTGGGGCGCTAAAGAAGATACGCCGCCCATTAATCGGTCCTCTTGTTCCGGTTACGCGCCGAGGCAGCCTTCTTACGCTTTTTGATCTCGCTCGGTTTCTCGTAATGTTCATGCTTACGAGCTTCGCGCAATACACCCACCTTGCGCAGCTCTCGCTTAAAACGCTTAAGCGTATCCTCTATCGACTCGTTTTCACGACGAACAACGGTAGTCACCCAAATTCCCCCCCTTCCTCGCAGCCATCCGCATCAACCCGGAGGCCATCCCATCGCGCGTCCCGCAAAAATGTGGACGTGCAGATGGGGAACCGTTTGCCCCGCTTCTTCTCCCTGATTGATGACCAAACGATAGCCGCCTTCGCCCAATCTATCGGCGACTTTCGTCGCCGCATTCATCAGTCGCGCCCACATGGAGGCATCTTCGACTGCGGCGGCGCCGTCAACGTGTTCACGCGGAATAACGAGAACATGCGTCGGCGCTTGGGGATTGATATCCCGGAAAGCAACCACGTCCGAATCCTCGTACACAACCTCCGCGCTGATCTCCTTGTTGGCGATCTTACAAAAAAGGCACACGAAAAAAGTCAACCCGCCTTTTCAAAAAAATTATAGAAACGTGAACTATTTTAACCTATATTACGATCTCGCACAATAGCCAACGCCCATGTCCGGACATTCGCGGAGGGGTGGTTCCAAGCAAGTTTCTCGACGGGCAAAAAAGCCCAGGCAGGAAGTTTATTTCGCTTCAACACGCGCAACAGAGGCACCAGAAAAATTTCATCCTCGGCGCATTCCTGAATGCGGGAAAACAGGTTCAAAATATCTTTGGAGTCGAGAGGACCGTCCGCGATGAGCCACATGTTCAAAACATAGGAGACAACGGCACTCGAGGGATGGCTCAAAAAAGCCGCCGCGCACAGGCGCCGCATCTTCGGCTGGCGCCGCAACCAACGCAGGACCAAAATCGCATCTTTCGAGTCGTACCCGGTCGCATGTCCTGCGAGCACCCACGCGACATCCTCGTGTTCGTCGGCAATGGGATACAAAGCGAGCAACGCCATCAGGACTTCCGTGGGAGCGATCCGCTTGGAAAGTTGCTCCATAAGGCATTTATGGTATTCCTGCGGCACGGGTTTGCCTTTGAGTTTTTCCAACGCCAGCAAAACGACCGCCGGGTGCCGACTGCCGAGGCGAAACAGAAAATCCTCGTTCTCATTTCGCCGGCGAGCCTCGTCGCGCATCTTAAGAAGCGATTCGAGCGTCTTTTCGGTCCGATCGAGAATATCCTCGATCACATAGCTTTGATTCGCCGAAGACGCCTCTTTGCTGCGCCCTCGCCCCGCGCTTCTCGCCTTCCGGTCCGTTTGCGCGGCGTTCCCGAAAACATCGGATGCTCTGCCGCGGAAAGCCTCCGAAGCTGTCCCCCGTGTTCCCGACGAAGAGACATTACTTCGCGCCACCGGTTCTTTCTTACCAAAGAGGTTTCGAAAAAGACTACCGATCTTCGCCGTGACTGTAACGACGGTATCGCCCATCGAGTTCGAATGACGCGAAGACGCTCCTTGTCGGGCGGCACCCCGGGAGTCGCGCGAAGCAGGACCGGAAGCGCGTTGCGCGCCTGGGGCCACGACTTCTTTCAGGCACATATACGCGCGCGTGATCTCCGCGAAACGCGGCGCCCCTTCGGGACCCGCGATATCCGGATGATACGTTCTCGCCAGGCGGCGAAACGCACCTTTGACCTCATCCCAGCTGGCCCCCGACTTCAGGCCCAGTGTTTTGAAATGAACCTCAAGATCCATCTCTTACGACATCACCTGTTCGAATTCTTCGATCATCTTGTCGAACGCCTCCAACGCCTGCCATTGCAGGGAGGCCTCCTCCCCGGCGAGCGAACGCACGCGCGACGAAAGCGCGAAGAGACGCTGCTGGGCGGAATCGGACAGGCCGATCGAGAGTTTTGCGAGCGCTTCCTCGCGGGAGCGGATCTCCGCCAAAAGGTCGCAACTCGGAGTCGATGCGTTTTCGTCCGCGTCGTCCGCATCCAGCGCGATCGTCTTGCGTTGCGTCGTCGACCGCCGATGAATCTCGACGTGAAGCAATCCCCCTCCATCGACTCGAAAAAGGATTTCGACCGATTCCCCGTCGCGCACGTTTTCAATTTCGATTTTCTGCAATGTCCGCTTGAGATTTTTGATGCGCCCCTCGCCTTGCACCACGGAAATTTCGAGCGTCCCGTCGCCGCGCGCGACGAATTTTTTCTTCGCCTGCGCGGGCAGTGGCGTTCCTCTCTCGAGGACGCCGATCGTCTCGGTGCCGGCGCTTTCGATCCCGAGCCCACGGCTCAAGACGTCGATCAGCAGGCGTTCGCGCCCCTGTTTGGCATATTGGGCCGCTCCGACGCAGACGGCCTCCTCCGGGCATATCTTAAGGTGCTCCGGCTCGCAGATTCGCGCCGCCAACATATCGCGCAACAGCGGAATACGGCTGCTGCCCCCCACCAGCACGAGACGTTCGGGTTTGTGACGAAACCAAAGGCGTTCAACGAGCTTCAGGATCTCTTCGAAAATCGGCAGGCAGACATCCTCGAACTCTTTGCGAGTCACGGCGACCTGAAGGTCAACTTCCGGAAAAATTCCCGCCGGAGGCATCCAGTTCACCTTGCGCGCGTCGCTGAGCGACACCTTGATCCGTTCGGCCTCCGAAAGGAGCAGCGGCCAACGCATGTCCTCCTTGGGCAACATGCAGTCGAAGTAGGAAACCCCTTCCGCCGCATCGGGCGCGCGGCTTGTCGCGTAGCGGCGCCAGATCCACTCCGCGAGACGCCGGTCAAGGTCGTAGCCCCCCACGTCATGTCGTCCGGTGCTTTCGATAACCTGAAAGACCCCGCTATCCCCCTCCACGATCGAGACGTCGAGCGTTCCCGCGCCGAACTCGATCACAAGGAAACGCGCGTCCGCAGCCACGGAAAGAGCAGCCGCCGTCGGCTCGTTGACGATACGCACGTTGCGAAATCCCGCGCGTTCGGCCGCGCGCGCGACAGCTCCCCGTTCCGGAAAACTGAAATGCGCCGGGACGGCCAACACGCAGGCGTGAACGAATTTTTTGAGCGCGGCTTCGGCGTCTTCGCGCAACAAGCGCAAAAGCGGCTGCAACAAATCCTCGGGCGTATATGTTTTGCCTGCGTATGTCGTCACCCAATCTGTTCCCAGGTGACGCTTGACATCCCACCAGACGTTTTCCGATTTTCGAAGCGCCAACCGCGAAGCATCCTCACCGGCGACGAAGCCGTCGGGGGTGAGGGCGACGAACGAAGGGGTCCGCAACCCGCCCCAACGGTTGGGCAAAATCTGCACCGTGCCGCGAGAATCGGCAATCGCGGTCAACGCGTAGCGAGTCCCCAGATCGATGCCAATCACGGGTTCGTTCAGCGGGTTCAAGCAAGCCCTCCTTGATTTACAACAAATTTGGGGCAAACGACCTTAAATGATATCGTTTGCCTCCTCGATACTTCTGCTATCATACTCTTGATTATACAAGCTGCCCGCGAAACTTTTCGAGAAATTTTTCCGCACGATCGTCCCGGGTTTGGGTTCGGGAATTGGGCCATCAAAAAAATCGAAAAACGCGCGCACATAGTGCGACGTGAGTCCGTCCCAGACACCTTCGCGCACACGCTCGACCAGGACGTCGACGTCTTTTCCCAGCCAGCTTCGCGCATACGTGTCCAAAAGTTCGTCCGCAAGGAGATTCGTTTTTTTCACCCGCCGTGAAAGTTCGAAATCCGGCAGGCGCCCCGGTAAACTCCACGCGTCAGTCCCCTCGCGAGGAGAGAAAGGGAAGACGTGTACTTTACCGAACCGCGCGCGACGCATCGCCTCGAGCGTATTTTCGAACGCGCGTTCGTCCTCGCCGGGAAACCCGACCATCACATCGCTGCTGATGTGAACGTCATCCCCCAGCGCCGCTCGCACACGACTTACCACCGCGAGAAATTCGCCCACGTTGTAACCGCGGTGCATCGCCGCCAGAACACCGTCGTCACCGCTTTGCAGCGGCAGGTGCAGATGGCGGCAGAACGGTGCGCAATCACGCAAGCGTGCGAGCAACTCCGGCGTGACGGCAAACGGCTCCAGCGAACCGAAGCGAAGACGGGCGAGGCCATTCATGGACCCTATTTTCTCCACCAGTTCGGGCAATGCCACGTAAAGCCCCAAATGCACGCCCGTCAAGACGACCTCGCGACAACCAGATCCGATAACACCTTCTACTTCGTGTAAAACGTCCGCTACGGGGCGCGAGACGGGCTTGCCTCGCGCATAGGGCACGATACAGTAGCTGCAAAAATGATCGCACCCTTCTTGAATTTTGACAAACGCGCGCGTGCGGCGCCGCGGGCGGGCGAGGAAAAGCGAATCGAGATCGTCGCAGTCGCTTAAATTTCGCCGCCAAAGCC
>JAVBRL010000246.1:0-8025 GCA_031547985.1 Synergistaceae bacterium | reverse complement strand
CGCTTTGTGCTCGTGCGCAGCAGCATCTCCTCGGCGGCGATTTCGTAAAGCGGCCATTTGTCGCGATTGCGCCAGTCTTCATCCGTGATTTTCCACTGCTTTTGCGGTGTGTCCTCGCGCAGGGAAAAGCGCTGGAATTGTTCGTCCTGATCGATCTGGAGCCAGAACTTAAGCAGGATGGCCCCGTAATTGAGCCATTGCTCCTCCATCTCGTTGATCTCCGCGTAAGCGCGTTTCCACTCTTCCTCGGTTGCGAAGCCCTCCACGCGTTCGACCAGTACGCGGCCGTACCAAGTGCGGTCGTAGATGCCGATGTGTCCCGCTTTTGGAAAAGCGGTCCAGAAGCGCCACAGGTAGTGATGTGCTTTTTCCCAGTCGTTGGGGGCGGAGGTGGGGATGACCTCGTAGCCGCGTGGGTCGAGGCATTGCGTCAGGCGCTTGATGCACCCGCCCTTGCCGGCGGCGTCCACCCCTTCGAACGCGATGACCATGGGGCGTCGCTTCTGGTAGAGCTCGTAGCCGATCTGCGTGAGCTTGTCCTGAAGGTCCTCCAGCTCTTGATGGTATTTCGAGTCGGAGATCGTCTTGTTCATGTCGAGGTTGCGGAAGATCGTCGGGGCCATCGTGGGGGAAGGCGTCGCCGGCGCCGCCGCGGAGGGCTCGTGCTTGGCGCTTTTTCTCTGTTGCGTGGATTTGGTGCTTTCGATCCGCGCCAGGTGTGCCTCGATGGCCCCTGAAACGGTCGTGAGTATCTTGATGCACGCATAGTCGGGGTCGTGCGCCTCGACGATCGTCCACGGCGCGTGGCTTTTATCGGTCTTGAGGATGAATTCCTCGACCAGGGGAATCGTTGCGTCGTAATTTTCGTGGCGCATCCAGTCCTTCGGGCCGACCCGCCACTGGGTGCAGGGGTTGTCGCTGAGCTTTTTGAGACGTTTTTTCTGTTCTTTCTTGCTGATGTGCAGGAAGAACTTGATGATCAGGTTGCCGTCTTGCGCGAGCTGTCCTTCGAACGAGAGGATGTCGTCGAAGAGGTTTTTTCGGAGGTTTTTTCTTCCTTTCGCATGGGCGGGATCGAGCTCGCCGAGGAAATCGTCCGTCAGGAGGCGGTACCAGCTTTTGTTGAAAATGCCGATGCGCCCCTTGGGCGGAGTCATGTCCCAAAACGGTTTGAGAGGGGGGTAGAAGCGATCGTTTTCGCCTGCTTCGTGAACGTTGTGAACGCGGAAGCCGCGTGGATCGAGCGGCTGGATGAGCTGGTTCATCAACGTTCCCTTACCGGCGGCGTCCCAGCCTTCGAAGAGGATGAGGATCGGAACCTGCGCGCTTTTGGCAAGCCGTTGCAGTTCGCCCAGGCGATCCATCAGCGACGGGGCGAGAGCTTTGAACTCGCCTTTTTCAAGTTTGCGGGACAGGTCAATCTTCTCAAGCATCGAACGTTCCTCCTCGAAAGATCCGTTAAGATCGCAGAATGCAGTTACATGAGAACGGAAAAAGGTTCTTTGCCATTATAGATCAAAAAATACGAAATTAATCGCGCTTTTAAACTCGGCTATTGGTATTTGGGGATCGCCTGGTGGAAAAGCTCCCGCAGTTTTTTCGTCACGGGGCCGGGAGATCCGTCGCGGATGCGCGTCCCGCCGATGCGCACAACGCTCACGATCTCTTTGATCGAGCCGGTGATAAACGCCTCTTCGGCCTCCTCGATCTCGTACGTGCGCACGACGCGCTCCTCTATGGGCAGCCCCGCTTCGCGCGCGATCTCAAAAACGATCTGGCGAGTGATCCCCTGCAACACGCGATCCGCCGGAGCCGTCACGAGGGCGCCATCTTTGACGAGGAAAAAGTTGCTTGTGGCGGATTCCGTGATCTCGCCGCCCGGACAGTAGAGCGTCTCCATCACGCCTCGGACGCCGATGCGCGGGATGTTGCCGAAGAGGTAGTTGACGCTTTTGACTCCCGGATGTGGGCGCGCCACATCCGTGGGTTCGAGCGCGATGCCCGTGAGGTCGAGGTCGTCCTCCGGCGCCGGCAGGGCGGAGAAGGCAACGAAAAAGCGCGGGTTCGGATACGTTCCCTCCACATTATCGTCCCCGCCGGTGATGTAGGGGTTGATGAGCGTTTCCTCGAAGGGCAGTGCGCCATTCGCGAAGACGTCGCCGATCGCTTGTGCGATCTTCTGCTGCAGCGCGCCTGCGTGCAGGATACCTGCGTTTTCGGCGCTCGTCTGCAAGCGCTCGAGATGGCGGGCGAGGGCGAACGGTTTGCCGCCGTACGTGCGAATGCTTTCGAACACACCGATGCCTCGCCGGATGATCAGGTCGGAGATGGGAAGCGCCGTCTCGCTGGAGAGGCGCAATTTTTTTTCATAGTAACAGTAGGACATGGAGTGTGGTCACCTGCTTTTCGTTTTTTCGTCTCGCAATCGCAAACCGAGAATAGAATCAAGTATACTCTTTTCTGTGAAATATGAAGTCGGAAGAGTTTTTGGGAGGAAATAATAACGATGTCCTTGTTGGTTCTGGCGATCTATCCGGATCAGTACGCGACGCGGCTCGCTCTTTTTCGCGACGGCGAGTTGCTGCAGCATATCGATATCCGTTACGACAAAGAGGATATCAAGAAGTTCAAACGTCTTGCCGATCAAAAGGATTACCGCGTCCGTTCCATCGAAGTCGCCCTCGCGAAGTGGTTTGAGAAAAACGGCCACGAATCGATTGCCGCGATCGTGGCCCCGGGGGGCATTCTCGATCCCGTCCCGAGCGGCGCCTACCTTGTGGACTCCGTCATTGTCGCGCGGCTCGAGGAGGAACGTCCGTTCTATCACGCCTCGAGCCTGGGAGGGATCCTGGCCGCGGCGCTCGCCGCCCCGCGCGGGATCTCGGCCTTCGTGATGAACCCCGCCACAGTTGACGAAATGGACCCGATCGCGAAGCGGACGGGGATCCCCGAGCTGCCGAAGGCCTTTCGCAATCACGCGCTCAGCGTGAAGGCGATCGTGCGGCAAGTCGCCTCGGACCTCGACAAAGGGTGGCGCGACGTGTCGCTGATCGTGGCGCACCTGGGAAAGAGTTTCACGATCTGCGCACACACGAAGGGCCGGATGATCGATCTCGCGAACGCGAACGACCTGGGCCCCTTTTCGCCGACGCGAAGCGGCGGCGTCCCCGCGGCCGACCTCGTGCGGATGGCTTTCAGCGGAGCTTACGCGCGGCGGGAGCTGCGCAAGAAGATCACGGGGCGCGGGGGAATGGTCGCCTACCTGGGAACATCGGACCTCGAGGAAGTCCGGCGGCGTATCGACGAAGGGGACGACAAGTTTGAGCTGGTGCTCGCGGCGATGGCGTACCAGGTTGCACAAGAGATCGGCGCGCTGGCGACGTCGTTGTGCGGCAACGTCGACGCGATCGCCTTGACGGGAGGATGTGTCTGCGACGCGCCTTTCGCGGCACTCGTCGCCGAACAGGTGCAATGGATCGCGCCCGTGTTGCTCTACCCCGGGGAGGACGAACTCGCCTACCTGGCGCAAGGGGCGTACCGCATCCTCAAAGGAGAGGAAAAACCGCGCCGCTACGCCGAGGTGATGTCGGTGACGGCATAAAGAAGGTTAAAAAAATAGGGTTGGGTGAGCGGGGAGCTTTTGCTTCCCGCTTTTTTTGCGCGCTTTATTTTTTGAAACAACGTAAAATGAGGATGAGGGGATTGATCTTTTTTGACCTAGCGAGGTGATTGGCGCCTGTTTCGCATGTGCTAAAATATCGAAAACGTTTTGATGTTTTTACTTTCGGACATGCAGTAAAGGAAGGGATTTTTTTCATAATGGATTTGCCCGTAGACATACGCGAGGCTGGACCGGAGGATTGGGAACGCTTGAGCGAGCTGGCAATGAGCTCCAAGGCGTTTTGGAAATACCCCAAGGAGTTGATGGAGCGCTGGGTCGACGAACTGACCCTCACGCCCGAGTACATTGAATCGAACCCCACGTACTTCGCGTTGCTCGAAGACGAGGATGAGAAATTTCTTCACATCGGTTTTTACTCCCTGTCGTTCAAAGAGGGAATTTGTTGGCTCGACCATCTATGGGTCTTGCCTGAGCACATAGGCGCGGGGTTCGGCGGTCAACTTTTCCTGCATGCGTGTGAGATCGCGGAAACCCTGGGTGCGACGGAACTGCATATTCTTTCCGACCCCAACGCGGAAGGTTTTTATCTCCGCATGGGGGCGCAACGTGCCGGCGAAGAACCCTCGGGAGTGGACGAAATGCGAAGGATGCTGCCGCACTTGGTGATGTTTTTATGAACCCCGAAGGGGTGGTGGGTTTTTATCCCTGGCAGGAGCGTGCGCTTTCACTGATCGAAAGAAAAAACGCGATTCTTTCGGCTCCCACGGGAAGCGGTAAAACCTGGGTCGCCTACCGTTGGGCGGGATTGATGGACGAGCGCGGCCTGCCGCTTCCCGGGCACAACCGAGTGATTTTCACGGCGCCGATCAAGGCGCTTTCGAACGAGCGCTATCTGGACCTGCGGCGCATGGGTTTCGACGTAGGGCTCGAGACGGGGGATTTCAAGAAAAACCCCGGCGCGCCGATTTTGTGCTGCACGCAGGAGATCTACACGCTCAAATACGCCCATGCCCCGCGCCAGAAAGTGATCGTCGACGAATTCCATTTCATCTTCAACGATCCCGAGCGGACGCGCGCCTACATCGACGGCATCCGCGGGACCAGCCCCGAAAGTGACCTGCTCGTCATGTCGGCGACGTTCGGTAACCCGGACGGAGTGCGCGACTACCTCGAGGAGATTGGTCGTCGCGATTTCGAACTGTTCGAGACGAGAGAACGCGCGACGAAGCTCCTCTTCCGCAAGAAGGGAATTCCTTTCGGGCAGATTGCCGACGCGCTCGTTTTCGTCTTTTCCAAAAAAGGGGCCGATTGGGTGGCGAGCCAGATTGCCCGCTCCCGCAAAAAAATCGACCATGCGGGTCGTGCGCGCCTGCGCGAGATGGCGGAGATCCTCGAGGTTCGCAATATCCCCGAAGTGGCGCTAAAAGGCGTCGGAATCTACTACGGCAGCCTGTTGCCCAAGGAAAAACTCCTGATCGAAATGGCGTTTCGCGAACGGATTTTAGATGTCGTTGTGGGCACGGACGCGCTTTCGCTGGGGGTGAACCTGCCTGCGCAGACGGTCGTGTTCGCGCAGCTGGCGAAATATATCGACGGCCCGCTTTCGAAGAACGAATTTTTACAGATGGCGGGGCGCGCGGGGCGTAAAGGTTTTTTCGAGACGGGCTACGTGACCTACGCGCTCAAAAGCCGTGTCGAGCACTACGGTTTCGATACGGCGGCGCTGTACCGCGAGATTCTCTCGGCCGACCAGGAGCCCGCGCGGATCGTGATCCAGCCGGCGGTGGGGCGCCTGCTCCAAAAACACACGACGCTCGAGCAGGAGGCGCGGATGATCTCGGAGTGTTCGCTGCCCAAGCGTTCTTACGAAGACGCGCTCTATGAGGTTGAGACGCTGCTTTCGCTGATCGACCGGACGGTGGCGATGATCAAGGACGTTCCCCGGCGCAAGAAGCTCAAAAAAGCGCTGGCCGACCTGTGGTTTGACGAGATGAGCGTACCGACGAACATCGCCGTCGCGAACCTCTTCTTGGGTGACGAAAGGCCGGATGCGCTCGTGGCTGCGGATATCATCGCGCGCGACGAACGCAACTTCCTGCAGGCTCTTTTGAAGGTCAAGCGTTTCGCCAACCGCATGCCGCCGGGATACTCTTTTTCCCACATGGAGCGGATCGACGCGACGGTGGAACGCATCGATGCCACGGTGTTCGGCTTCGAAGAAAAAATCCAGCAGCTCCGCACGACGGAAGACAGCTGGATTTTTTAAAGCTTTTTATAGATGAACAGGGGTGCAGGGGAAGGTTTCCCCTGCATTTTTTGATCTTTTGCCTTTTATTTCGCAATGAATGAAACGAACGTCTGGATGACCATGGCGTTGACGATGTCGATGAAGAAGGCGCCGACGATCGAGACGAGGAAGAACGCGCGCGGCGCGGGGCCGTACTTCGCTACGAGCGCCTGCATGTTCGCGATGGCGTTGGGCGTTGCGCCGAGGCCGAAGCCGCAGTGTCCGGCGGACAGCACGGCCGCGTCGTAGTCGCGCCCGTTCAAGTTGTACGTGATGAAATAGGCGAATGTGGCCATCAGCGCGACCTGCCCGCTCAAGATCGCGAGCATCGGCACCGCCAGGTCGACGAGCTGCCAGAGCTGCAGGTTCATGAGCGCCATCGCGAGGAAGATCGAAAGCGACACTCCGCCGATGTAGTCGACCAGACGCGTGTTGACCCGGTAAAGCTTCGTGGCGTCGCCGATATTGCGGATCACGATGCCCGCGAAGAGTGCGAACAGGTACGTGGGAAAGCGCACGCCGATCTTCACCATCGCCGCGTAGACGACGGACCCGATGCTCATGGCGAGCGTCAACTGAAAAATCGTGCGCAGGACGTCGTTCTGTTCGATCGGTTCTTCGTCTTCCGGTGGCACGTTGCCTTCGAAGCTGAGCGATTCGTCGTGCGATTCTTGTTTTGCGGCAACGAGGTTTTTCCGGAGGATCAGCCGTCGCGCCACGGGACCGCCCAGCAGCGAGCCCGCGACGAGGCCGAACGTAGCCGCCGCCATGGCGAGTTCCATCGTTCCCGCGATGTGAAATTCGTCGGTGAAGTATTTCGCGAACGTGGCGCCGGTGCCGTGTCCCCCGCTCATCGTGATCGAGCCGGCGAGCAACCCCAGAAGCGGGTCGAGCCCCGTCGCGAGCGACAACCCCCAGGCGACGACGTTTTGCAGCACGAGCAACACGGACGCGCCCACCAGGAAGATGAAGACCTGCTTGCCGCCCTCCTTGAGCAGGCGAAGGCTCGCTGCCATGCCGATCGTGGTGAAAAACGCGATCATGAAAGGCGACTGCAGCGTCGTGTCGAAGCGGAAGCCCACGTCGGCGTTCGACCTCAAAAACCAATTGGCGAAAGCGAAGATCAATCCCCCGACGACCGGCGCGGGGATGTTGTATTTGTAGAGAAACGAAATCCGCTTGCATAAGAAAAGCCCTACCATCAACAAAAAGACGGCGAATGTAACCGTCTCGATCATGTCGAAATAAATCATGTACAAAGGACTCACCTCGGGTTATGTGTTATTGTTTTTTCTTCGAATGCCTGTTTTTCAACGTAACGATGACGTCCTCGAACGGGACTTCCGAGGCGAGGCACGCGACCATCAGGTGATAGAGCAGGTCGGCCGCTTCGTTTTTGAATTCTTCGACGTCGCCGGTTGCGCAGGCGAGCGCGGTTTCGACGCCCTCCTCACCCACTTTCTGCGCGACGCGCTTGACGCCCCTCGCGAGCAGGCGAGCGGTGTAGCTCTCCTCGGGCGGGTCATCTCGCCGTTTTTGCAGGAAACGCCACAAATGCCCCAGAAACACCCCAATGTCGGCTTCGTCTTCACCGTAAAGCCGGTTGAAAAAACAGGATTCCTCGCCCGTGTGGCACGCGGGGCCCGCGGGGTCGACGATGGCGAGCAGCGTGTCGCTGTCGCAATCGGCGCGAAGTTCCCGCAGCGTCATGAAGTTGCCGCTCGTGGCGCCCTTGTGCCACAGCTCGCGGCGCGAGCGGCTCCAGAAGACGAGTTGTCCCTTTTCAAGCGTGAGATCCAAGGCCTCGCGGTTCATCCACGCCATCATGAGAACTTTGCCGGACATCGCGTCTTGTACGATGACGGGGATCAGCTGGTCGCCGTGCAGCTCTAGCGAATCGATGGAGATCGTCTGCATGGGTGTCACTTGCCCCCTTTCACGGGAGCGACTTCGATGCCTTGCTGGGCGAGATAAGCCTTGAGCTCGGGGATTTTGATCGTGCCGAAGTGAAAGACCGAGGCGGCAAGCCCCGCGCTCGCTCCCGCACGTGCGGCCTCGGCGAAGTGTTCCATCGTGCCGGCTCCGCCGGAGGCGATGATGGGCAGCGCCGTATGGG
>JAVBRL010000088.1:0-11214 GCA_031547985.1 Synergistaceae bacterium | reverse complement strand
GAGAATCGCGACCCTCTGGTCGAGCCGGTCGACTTTCACACCCAGCGCATCCAGCTCGTCCTTGAACTCGATCACGAGTTTCTTCAGAAGCTCGACGTCCTGCTTGCTCGCCTTCTCCAGGTCGACTTTCGCGAGCGCGCGGGCTAAAGCCGAAGCCATCTCGTAACGCGTGGCCGGCTGCCTGCCTTTGTAGGAACCATCGGGATAACCGCTTAAGACGCCCTTTGCGGCGAGCTGCGCGACCGCGTCGTACGCCCAGTGGTTCGCGGGGACATCCATAAATGGGTTCGCCGCCGCGAAAACCGGCGCGCAGAACGCCAACATCACCAATAAAAAGACCCCTAAAAACGCTTTTTTCCTCACTACCAACACAACTCCCTCCATCATCTTTCGCTCTCTCAAATCATGGACGTGATGCTATTTCAATCTCATTTGTCTTGTCAATAACCCAATTTGCGCCAGGTCGGGGCATTCTGTTCGATGAATCAAACATTTTAAACCGCAAAATAAAAAAAGAGCGCCCGAGTTCTACTCGAGCGCCCTTCGTGGCGAGTTCTATCGCCGCTGAAAATTTCTTTTTTAAAACTTGTTTATCCGGCCTACTTGCCCGTTTCGATCGGGTATTCGGCGTTGCCGCTCCACTCGTGGAACGACGCGTCGTAGTTGCGGGAGTTGAACCCCGCCAAACGCAGGATCATCGTCACAAACGAGGAACGCACGCCCGCCGTGTCGTAGACGACGATCGCCTGGTCCTTGCTCAGCCCGTAGCCCGCGAAGAGTTTTTCGAGGTCGTCCGCGGATTTGATCAGCCCGTCAGCATCCAGAACTTCCTGCATCGGCATGTTGATCGCGCCGGGAAGATGGCCGGCCCGCTTTTCCTGGAACGGCTTGATCGCTCCCTCGAACTCCGGAGGCGTGCGAACGTCGACGATCTTGATGTGGTCGATGTTGTCGAGGATCCATTTCGTCGTGACGTTGTACCCTTCTTGATACTTCGCGATCTTGAACGCCACGGGCGTCGCTTTATGGGCCGTGAGCGTGGGCTTGCCGCCGGCTTTTTTCCACGCCGTCAGTCCGCCGTCAAGTATCTTGGCGTTTTTCACGCCCGACATGCGCAAAATCCAGACGACCCAACCGCTCTGACCCCAGCCGCCCGCGTCGTCGTAAACGACGACCTGCTTCTGGCCGTTGACCCCGAGCGCTCCCAGGCGTTGCCCCATCGTGTGTTCGGGCCACACGTCACCGTAGCCGGGAGCTCCCGGAAGCGGCTTCATGTTCGCGAAATACGTCCAGTCCGCGTTCACGGCACCGGGGATATGCCCGCCGTCGTAGAGCACCTTCGGACGCGCGTCGATCAACACGACCTTGTCCTTGTGCGCGATCAGCCACTGTGCGGTGGCGAGGAGCGATTCCTGCGTCTCTTTCGGCAGTTCGTCTACAAACGACTTTCTCGTCTCCGTGTTCGCGGTCGCGGGAGCCGACGGAGCCCCGGGAGCCATTTGAGGCGTTCCCGCCGCGCCCGTTCCCATCGTCTGCGCGATCGCCGCCTCGGCGGGATTGGCAGCTTTCGTCTCCGGCTGCGCAGGCGTCGTCGCGGCGGCAAACGCCGCGGCGCTCGCCGCGAAAAGAATGAACACCAAAAGCGACACCAGAATTTTATTGCTCCTACTCACACGTATCAAATCCTTTCCCACGAAAAAATTTTCCTGCACATCAGGCGTGCACCCATCTTAGGGGCAACCCGCAAACGACGGGTATCGGGAAATTTACGCATTCTTCGCGGCGCTTTCGCCCGTTTTTCGCTTGCGGTCACTCCCCCGTAAGTTCCGCCAGTTCTTCCGCGACCGCCTCGCACATCCAAAGCGCCGCGCGGCGTGCTTCGTTAAAAGGCTCGTCCAAAGGCGCGTTTTCTTCCTCACGCCTCGCAGGCGCGGCTTCAACCTGCCCGCCACGCAACTCAGCCGCGAAATCGTCCAGTTCGACGAGCAGGCCGCGATCGGCGAAAGACTGCAGCGTGCGGTCGAAGCGTGGCACGCCCCATAGCTTTCGCGGCGAAAGCACGCCTTTGTCGACCAGGCGTTCGCAAAGGGATTGAATCGCCGCGCGAAGCCCGCCCGCGCGATCCACCCGCAAGAGCACGATGCGGTGTCCCGCAGTCGCGGCCTCCGAGACCATGGAGATCGAATCCTCCGTGCAGAAGATCGTGCCGCAAAGCCCCAGCATCGCGGGGACCGGGTTCGGCCCGCCGGCCGATCCCGAAACGAGCATGCGGATGCGTTCCTCGCACTCCGCCACCCCGGCGAGCAGAAGCTCCGTCTTGTGCGGCGTCCGCCGCGACGTCGTGACGTACAAGTCCGCCTCCCGCAGCGAGGCAAGTTCGAGGATCGTCTCGATCAACTCCCCCGCCACCTCCGGCGAGACGCGATAGTTCGCGTCGTTACCGCCGAAAAGAACGCCCCAGTGGTTTTCGTAAAGCGGGGGAAATTCGTTCGCCAGTTCCGTTCCGAGCATGAAGAGCTCCTCTTTGACGATCCGGTTCGGCGCCCCCAGCGTCACGAAAATATTGTCGTCGCCCTCGGGCCAGTCGTGTTCGGGAACGATGGCGAAATCGAACGGCGCCGTACCGATCAGAGTCGGTGTCATGATCGTGGCGGACAGGCACTGCCACAGTGCCCCCAACGCCAGGTTGAAAGGCGCCGCCCCGCTTCCCGCGGAGATGAAAAGCGCTTCGTACTTCTCCCGAGGACTCTGGGGATATCGAATCTCGCGCTGTAAAAAGAGTTGCCCGATTTCGCGCACCAGCGATTCGCACCCCGCTTCGATCAGCCAGTCGCGCGCCCGCGCGCGTCCTCCGTCGGCCAGGCGCAGAGCCGAGGTACGCAGGCGTCTTTTATCGACGGCGCCGAGCGCGGGGACGGCCGCTTCGTGCACGGGAGCCTCGGTCAGGCGCGAAAGCCACGCGGCGATGCCGCGGCTTTGGCTCACGTGCCCGGGGATCCCGTCGCTCAAGATGACGATCTGCTTTAAAGGCCACATCGCGCACATTCTCCTTATCTAGATCTAGGATATCTAGGATGCGTGCGCGTGCTCGAAGCGTTTCCATTCCCGCTTCAAGCGCTCCCACGTGCGCTCGGCCGCTCCGGCATGCCGCGCAAAGTCCTCTCCCACGCACGCGTTTGGCGAAAACTCACCGCGCGCGACGCGCATCCACCCCGCCCCGAGAGCGCGCGCGTCGTTCGCCCGTACCGCGACACCCAACTGCGTCATCCGTTCGGTCGCCTCCGCAAAGTCGCCCATGTCCGGACCATAAAAAGTCGGAATACCCCATACCGTGGGTTCCAAGATGTTCTGCCCCCCTTTGGGCACCCAGCTGCCCCCGATAAAAGCCGCGTCCGAAAGCCCGTACAGCTCGAACAGGACCCCGATCCGGTCGACGATCAAGACCGAGCCGGGCGAAAAATTTACCTTTTCGCCGCAAGCGTCCCTTCTTTCTAAAGAGCTCAAAAGAACGCCCTGAAGCGGCGCGGGCAAACGCCGCAAAATCTCCGGCGCACGTTCGGGGTGGCGCGGGACCAAAATCAGCCTCGAACCGGAAAATTCCCTTCGAACCTCCTCGAAAGCGCTCAGGACCCCTTCGTCTTCCCCGTCATGCGTGCTCCCCGCGATGAAAACGAACACGCCTCGGTCCGCTCGCTCCTTTGCGTGCGGAATTTCAAGCAACTCCCCCAGTGGGCCCGTATCCGCCCGCCGTTTGCGCATGACGATCGCATCGACTTTCGTGTCTCCGGTCAGAAAAATTTTCTCCCCGGAAATCCCCAGGGCGAGCAACCGGTCGCGGTCCTGTTCGGCGCGAACGTGAAACTCCGCGAAGAGGTCCAGCACACCCAGCAAAGAGCGTCCGAACGGTTTTTGCAGCCTCCGCCACGTGCGGTCCGAAATGCGGCCGTTGGCGAGGTACGCCTTGATGCCCGCACGACCGAGGCAAAAGAGCATGTTCGGCCAGATTTCCGTCTCCATCGCCACGTATCCCCAGGGGCGGATATGCGCGATCGCGCTTTCAACCGCGGACGTCGTATCCCACGGGTAATAGACGTGAAGGTCCATGTCGCCGGCGACCATACGGCAGGCCATCTCCTTACCGGTCGGCGTGACCGTCGACACGACGATCGGCCCGCCGTAGCCATCCGCTCGGGCTTGTCGGATCAATGGGTAGGCCGCTTGAACCTCCCCGACGGAAACGGCGTGCACCCAGAGAGCGTATCGCCTGGGTCCCGCGTATTCGCGATCCAACTTCTCGAACTTGTCTTTCGCGTAACGCCCCGCACGCTCGTCGAAGCTCTCACCGTATCGGCGCCGCAAACGACCCCGATACAAAAAAAACGCCGCTTCGAAAAGGGGAGGGTAGACCGCGCGCAGGAACGACAGCTTACGCCACCCCTGCGCGCAGGATATCGTGCAGGTGGACCATCCCGACGGGCCGCGTGCTTTTCGCATCCTCCAACGCGACCAGCACGGAGATCTCCAGTTGCTCCATGACACGCAACGCTTCGATCGCCAACCGATCCTGCACGATCGTCCGGGGCGAACGCATCATCGCTTCGGCGATCGGCATCTCCATCGCGCCAGTCCCCATTTTTTCGAAAAGACGCCGCAAGTCGCCGTCCGTGAAAATCCCCACCAGGCCTCCGCTTGCATCCACGACCGTCGTCGCTCCATACCCCTTGCTCGTGATCTCGAAAAGAGCGTCGCGCACGGACGCCTCTTGAGGCACCACGGGAAGGCGCGATCCCGATCCCATGAGATCCGACACGCGCAGAAGCAGCCGGCGCCCCAACGTTCCTCCAGGGTGAAAGAGCGCGAAATCCTCTTTGCAAAGCCCCATCAATCGCGTGGCCATCCCCGCGAGCGCGTCGCCCAGCGCCATCTGAAGCGTCGTGCTGCTCGTGGGAGCCAGGCCGAGCGGCCCCGCCTCGCGTTCCACGCGACACGACAAAACAACGTCGGCCGCCGTCGCCAAGGCCGAAGCGGCGTCGCCCGTGATGGCGATGATCGGGGCCGAAATGCGTTTGAAATAGGAAATCAGTTCGAGCAGTTCGCGCGTCTGTCCGCTGTTGCTCAAAAAAAGTCCCACGTCCTCCGGTGCGACCATGCCCAAGTCACCGTGAATCGCCTCGGCGGCGTGCAGAAAAAACGCGGGCGTTCCGAGCGACGCGAACGTCGCCGCGATCTTTCGCCCCACAAGCCCGGATTTCCCCAGGCCGCACACGACGACACGCCCCTTGCAGGCGTGGATCAAACGCGCAGCCGCGACCAAGCGCATATCCCCCTCGAGCGACATCGCGCACTTTTCGAGCTCCTTGCCCTCGTCCAGCAGGACCTGACGCCCGATCTGCAGCAACTCTTTGTCGGAGCAGTCCATGGGGGTTCTATTTTCCGATTTCGTCATACCGTTTCAAGCGCCCCTTTCGTGCCGCTCGGGCAGCGAACAAACTCCCAGGCGGTCGCGCACGAGTTCGTGCAACAAGCATACTTGGTCGAGCAAACGAGGCATCTGCGCCAGCGGAACCATATTCGGCCCATCGCAAAGCGCGCGGTCCGGATTGGGGTGGACCTCCAGAAAAAGCGCGTCCACTCCGACGGCAAGCGCGGCGCGCAGCAGCGGCAAGACAAACCGTCGGTCGCCTCCGCTCGACGTCCCCTGCCCTCCGGGGGACTGCACGCTGTGCGTCGCGTCGAACATCACGGGACACCCCAGAGAACGCATGATCGGAATCGAACGAAAATCGACCACGAGCTGCCGATAGCCGAAAGTCGATCCCCTCTCGCACAAGACAATCCGGTCGTTTCCGCCCTCGCGGCACTTGCGGACCACGGAAGCCATGTCCTCGGGCGCCAAAAACTGCGCCTTTTTGACGTTAAGCGGTTTGCCCGTGCGCGAAGCCGCCACGAGCAGGTCGGTCTGGCGGCACAGGAAGGCGGGAATCTGCAGCATGTCCGCCACTTCGGCGACAGGAGCAGCCTGCGAGGGTTCGTGGATATCGGTCAGGATCGAAACGTCCGCTTCTTTTTTAATATCTCCCAGGAGGCGCATGCCCTCTTCGAGGCCGGGACCGCGAAAACTTTCGATCGACGTACGGTTCGCCTTATCGAACGACGCCTTGAAAACATAGCCCAAACCCCGCTCGCGGCACAGATCGCGCAAAGCAACAGCGACTTCGAGCGCCATTTCGGGGTTTTCGAGCGCACAAGGACCCGCCGCGATCAAAAGCTTTCCCGCGCCGACTTCCACCGCGGAAGCTCCGCTGCCGATGGAAAAAATTTTCATCCGCAGGCACTCCTTTCTTTCAACTTTTGATAGAGCAGGTGGCGAAGCCGCCATCCCAGTCGAGTCGCCGCGTACTCCACGACGTCGTCGACCGCGCCTCCTCCTCCGAGGCGCCGAATGCCGGTTTGAACCATAGTACCCTTGAGCTCGGGCGTGGTCAACACGCGCACGGCCGCTTGCGCAAGCGCGCTCGGATCCGCTTCGACGAGCATCTCCGCCTCCTGGAGCAATTTTTTCTGCACGAGTTTCCCCTTCTCCAGGATCGAGACGACCGGAACACCCAAACCCGCACAGACCTGATTGGCCGTCCCCCCAAGCCCCAAAAGAAGATCCGCCCCGCGCGCCGCGGGCGCCAACGGTCCTGTGTAAACCGGGACGGAAAACGACTCGCTCGCGCAGATACTCTCGAGCCTTCGTCGATCGAGCGTCGGCGCGCAGACGAGCAAAAAGGACGCGCGCAGGTCGTGCGAAATTTTTTCCGCCGCCCGCAGCAGCAGGCGCACGTCTTCGTAAGCGCGTTCGCGGCTTCCCGGCAAAAGCAAAATTCTCGAGGCGACCGCGTCCCCTGCGAGAACGCCCCCCTCTTCTTGCGACGCGCTCCACACGACCGTATTTTTTTCGTCTTCCCCCGCGGCCGCTTTTTCCAAACCGGACTCCGCTTCCTCTTCGAGGGCCAGATCCATGATCGGGTTGCCTTTGAAGACCGCGTCGACGCCGCCGCCTTTTAGCTCCTCGGCCGTCTCGGCGTCGCGCGTCCAGACGCGCCGGCAGCGGCGCCGCAGGAAAAAACGCTCGAGCCGCCAATGCCCGTCGATCTGCACCGTCTTCGCGGCCGCGATCAAAAGCGGCGTGATCCCCTGCCCCCATAAAACGTGAACCAGGAGGTAAAAATCGCCCACGCAGACCGGCGTGCGGATCTGGCCGCGAAGTTGGTTCCAGCGCTCGATCTGCAGGCCGATGTCGCGGTGCAGCCCGTGGCGGATATCGCGCACGAGCGCCCGCAGGCTGTACTTGATCACGCCTCCGCTCGGCAGCTCCGAGGGCGGCGACGCGACGTCGATCCCCCCCTTGCGATACTGCTTGCCCGTTCCCACGAGGGCGAACGCGCTGACGATCGCCTCGGGAAAGCTCTTTTTGATGCGTTTGGCCAGCAGCGTGCCGATCGCGTCCTCGCCGTAACCGTTCGACGCCACCACGAAATGGGGGCGCAGCTTCTCCGTCGCCGCGCCCCAGAATCGCGGCGCGTCGTCGATATCGATGGCGATGCGCGGAACGTGGATCGCCATTTCGACGACTGCGGAAAGATTTTGCGCCGGCAGGTTGTAAAAATCCTTCTCCGTGCAGACGAGCGCGCTGGCTCCCTGCGCGCGCGCCAAAGACGCGAGGTCCGCCAGATCTTTATGCGTGAAACGGTGGTGGTCTCTGAAGATCTTGCCCCCGACCCTGCGGACCCCCTGCACGTCCAAAAAACGGTGAAAGCTGTCCGGGTTGCCGATAGCCGAAAAAGCGTATACGGGGCATGCGGGCACGGAAAAACCGCTTTCCGCCAGCACGCTTTGCCCCTGATCGCCATCGCGCAGGGACGTCCAATCCTGAAGTTTCAGATGAGCGGTGAAAATTTTTTCCGGGGGCGCGTAGCGCGCCAAAAGCTCGCGCGTTTGTTCGAGAGATTCGGCCGAAACCTGGTCGGCTTTCGTGATCACAACGAGATCTGCGCGTTCGAGCGCACGTGGTGTCTCGCGCAAAAGACCCGCCGGCAGCAGAAGACCGTTGCCCACCGGCAACGTCGCGTCGACCAGGACGATATCGAGATCGCGCCCCAACCAGCGGTGCTGGAAGGCGTCATCGGCCACGACCACATCAACGCCCAACTCCGCCAAGAGCTCGATCCCCTCCAGCCGATCCCGCGCGATCACGACCTTCGCCTCGGGAAACTTCATGGCGAGCATCAACGGCTCGTCTCCCGTCACGGAAGGATCCCAATCTCGGTTATGGGGATCGAGCCACAACGGCTCGCGCGTCTTGCCCCCGTAGCCACGGCTGACGACGCCGACGCGAAGCCCCATGCGCCAAAGCGCGCGTGCGATCATCTCGACCGTGGGGGTCTTGTTCGTTCCGCCGAAAGAAATGTTGCCGACCGAGATGACGGGAACCGGAGGTTCGACGATTTTCAGGATGCCGCGGTCAAAAAAATGGTTGCGCAACGCCACGAAGGGCAGCGAAACGTAATGGAACGGCTTGATCAACCTCCACGGAGAACCGGGTTGTTTGCCGCGCACATAATCAAGATAACTGGGAAGCAGCTCCGACATCGACATCGTCGCGTCCCTCCTGATAGAGCCCGTACAGCTTCCGATAACGCCCACCGAGCGCGACCAGTTCGTCGTGCGTCCCCGCTTCGGCGATCCGCCCCGCTTCGAGGACGAGAATGCGCGTCGCGTTTCGAACCGTCGTCAGGCGATGCGCGATCACGAACGACGTGCGCCCCTGCATCGCCTTGTTCATCGCCTCTTGCACCTGTTTTTCCACTTGGACGTCGAGCGACGACGTCGCCTCGTCCATGATGAGGATCCGCGGATCGCGCACGACGGCCCGCGCAATGGCCACGCGCTGCCGTTGGCCTCCGCTCAGTGTGACCCCGCGCTCGCCGATCTCCGTGTCGTACCCTTCGGGCAACGACTCGATAAAGGCGTGTATGCCCGCCGTCCGCGCGGCCGCTTCGATCTGCCCCAGGTCGGGCGTCTCGAGCCCGTAGCCGATGTTGTAGGCAAAAGACCCTTTCATGAGCATCGGGTCTTGCGGGACGAGCCCGATCTGTTTGCGGTAGGCGCGCAGGTCGAGCGTGCGGATATCGTGCCCGTCGACGCGGATGCATCCCCGCGACGGATCGTAAAAGCGCAGGATCATGTCCGCCAGCGTCGATTTGCCCGTTCCCGTCGCCCCCACGATCGCGATCGTGTCCCCTGGATTGGCGGAAAACGACAATTCCCGCAGGACCCAGCGATCTCCTTCGTAAGCGAACCACACGTCTTCGAAATCCACGCGCCCGGCCATCGGACGCAGCAGTACGGGGGCGACGGGCGAAGCGATCGTCTCCTGAACGTCCAGAATCTCGAAGACGCGATCGGCCGAGGCGACGCCCTGCTGAACCGCGCTCACGGTCCGGCTCAGCACGCGCACGGGCTGCACCAAGAGACCCAGGTACGTCAAAAAAGCGAGCAGCTCTCCCACCGAAAAACGCCCCGCGACGACATCGCGCCCACCGATCCAGAGGATCAGCGCGAGCGCCGCGATCAGGATCACCTCGACGGCGCCCTCGAGCACTCCTCGAATCTGCGTTCCCTTCATGAGAGCGCCGAAATGCCGGTTACTCTGATCTTTGAAACGCTCGTACTCGTTTTCCTCGGTCGCGAAAGCGCGCACGATCCGAACGGCGGAGATCGCCTCCTGGGCGATGGCCGTGACGCGCGCGAGCTGCTCCTGGATCGTGCGTCCTACGACGCGCAGCTTCGCGGAAGCGCGGTCGATCGCCAGAATAGCGAGCGGCGTGATCAGAAACGTGAACAACGTGAGTTTCCAATTGAGGAAGAGCAAAAAAAGCAGGATCCCGACGAACGTGACCCCCTGCACGACCATCTCGACGATCGTGCTCGCGAGGATGTTCTGCAGCACGGCGACATCGTTCGTCACGAGCGACAGAAACTCCCCCGTGCGGCGGCCATAGAGCGTCGCGAAGGCGAGGTGCTGGATCCGCCAGAAAAGTTCGAGCCGCAGATCGATCACGACTTTCTGCCCCACCCACGTCATCAGGTAAAGGTGTCCGTACGTGAACACCGCCTTGCAAACGTAAAGCAGCACGACGCCGCCCGCCAAAAAGTTGAGCAAGGAGCTGTGCCCCGCGATCAAAACGTCGTCGACGACGTTTTTGATCAACCAGGGAGGCGCGATACCGAATACAGAGGCTAAAAGCATGCACGCCAAGGCCGCGAAAATTCTTTTTTTATACGGCGTACAGTAGCGAAGCAGCCGCCGATACGAACTCCACGAATGCGCCTTGGCGATGTCGAGCCCGATCATGACTCCATCCCCCGCAAGATCTGTTCGGTCCAAAAATCGTAGACCCCCGGGCGCCCCATTTTGGCAACGGCCCGTTCGAAACGCGCGTACATGCGGTTTTTCTCCTCCCGAGGCGACTCGAGCCACGAAAAGATCGCGTCGTGCGCGCGCTCGGACATCCGTGACGCCTGGATATATTCCGGAAAAAGATCCTCGCCCGCGACGAGGTTCGCCATCGCGAAGCGGTCATTTCTCAAAACACACCTCGCGATGGCGGCGCTGATCGGGTTGATGCGATACAGTACGACCATAAAGCGACGTAAAAGCAGCGCTTCGATCGTGGCCGTTCCGCTCGCCCCCACGATGGCCCCGGCACGCGACATCAGGTCGCGACCCAGCCCCTCGTCGTAACGCAGCGCCTTCGAATCGAGATGTCTTTTTAACTCCCGAGAAGCCTCTTTGTTCAAACCCGGCGCCAATGAAAAGACGGGCTCGTATCCACGCACCTCGAGGTCTTTGTAAACCGGTTCCAACACGGGGAAAAGCGTGCGGACCTCCGAGCGGCGGCTACCCGGCAAAAGCGCCACCACGCGTTCTTGCTCGGCGGTCGGATAGGGCGGGTTCGCCGGAAATTCGTCGAGCAAGGGCGAGCCTTGCCAAAGACTCGCGCAGCCCCGCCCGAGCAGATAGTCGTGTTCGAACTCAAAAAGCGGCAACAGAACGTCGGCGTCCCGGGCGAGCGCCTTCGTGCGACCACTTCGCCACGCCCACACGGACGGAGGGGAAACGTAAAAAATCCGCCCCCGGTACCCTTTTTTGCGCAAGCGCGCGAT
>JAVBRL010000036.1:0-11749 GCA_031547985.1 Synergistaceae bacterium | reverse complement strand
GAAGCGTCCGCCGGAAGCGTCAGGCAAGCCGAGAAAAGCGCACAGAGCGTACAAAAAATAATCAGCGGGGTCCATGCCTTTCGTTTCATCGTTTTCCCTCCCTTGCGTCGGGTTTTCAAGGTTCGATTGGGGACATAATTCCCCTTCTTAAAATAACCGGATCCGTTTGTGGGCGCGTCCGCGATCTGGCTGGAAATTTTTCCGTATTTACACGGACTCGATAACTGCTACAATGCGAGTCTGCGTCCTGAAAAAATACGCGCCCTCAATGGATGGGAAGGGAGGTTTTGTGCGAAACGGGCGTCGCGTGCTTTTTCAAAAAATGGACGTCATCTGAACGGGAGGTTTGAGAAGAAGAAAATGAACGCATCCTTTGCAAACATCGCAAAATCCATCACGAAACGTTTTGTTCTGGCATTTCTCGTCGGCGCGTTTTTGTCGGCCGCTTTTTTGGGGCACGCCAGCGCGCAGGAAAAAATCTTTGCGGAAAAACTCTTTATCAACGGAACAATTCATACCCTGGCCAAGGGCAAACGCCCGGAAGTCGTCGCCGTCACGGGACAGAAGATCGTCTACGTGGGCAGCGCCAAGGGTGCCAAAGCGTTCGTTTCGCCGACGACGCAAGTCGTCGACTTGAAGGGTGCGACGCTCCTTCCCGGATTCATCGACGGGCATATTCACGCCGCGAGCGGGACGATGCGCCAGCTTTTCGAAGTGCAGCTTGCGGGCATCGAGAATCCCTCGGTCGAGAAATACCTGGAGGCGATCCGCGCGTTCGCGCTCGACCCCAAGAACAAGGATCTCAAGATCATCCGCGGCGGCGGTTGGATCAACGGTGTCTTCGCGGCTTACAACACGAAGCAGTACGGCGCTGCGTACGAACAGCTGGGGCCTGCCGCGAAGCTGCTCGACGACGCGCTTGTGGGGACGCCGCACGAGAATACGCCCGCGTTTTTCAATTCCGAGGACGGGCATATCCTGTGGGCAAACTCGAGTGCGCTCAAAGCGGCCGGACTGCTTGACGACACGACGATGCCCGACCCCGCCGGAGGGCGTATCGAGCGCGATCCAAAGACGAAAAAACCGTGGGGAGTCTTTAAAGAATCCGCACGCGCACTGATTCGGGAGAAGCTTCCCCCGGCCGCGTACACGCCGGAGCATTTCGCGACCGCGATAGAGAAATTCCAACAGGAGATGAATTCGTACGGCATCACCGGTGTCATGGCGATCAGCGGATCGACCAACGCGACGGCCGGGCCGATGGCCGAAGCCTTCAAGATGCTCGACCGCGCCGGTAAACTGGACCTGATCTACCGGGCGAGCATGGTCGCCGGTCCCGGCGAGGACCCGGGCGCGCTTGTCGCGCAGACGAAAGAGCTGCAGAAAGTTTTCACAGGCGACCGCTTCAAAGTGATCGCGGTGAAACTCTTCATCGACGGCGTCGTCGAGGGGCGCACGGCGTACCTGCTCGAGCCGTACGCCGACAACGCGGCCGCCGGCGACCCCGCGGACTACAAAGGCAAATTGATCTGGGAGGACACGGCGGAGCTGACGCGGATGATCGAGGCGATCGACGCGGCGAAAATACAGGTTCACGTCCATTCGATTGGCGACGGCGCGACGCGTATCGTGCTCGACGCCTACGAGAAAGCGCAACGCAAAAACGGCGTGCGCGACTCGCGACACGTGTTGACGCACCTGCAGCTCGTCGACCCCGCCGACATCGCGCGCATGGCGAAGCTGGGCGCGGTGGCGTCCGTGCAGCCGTACTGGTTCCACAAGGAGCCGGGCTATTTCTACGAAGTCGAAGTGCCCGCGCTAGGACAGGTACGCGCTCAGGCCGAGTACCCAATGGCGAGCTTTTTCAAAGCCGGCGTGCTGGTCTCCAGCTCGAGCGACGGCCCCGTGACGTCGCGCCCCGCGCCGCTTCGCGCGATCGAAGTTGGCGTGACGCGCAACAAATCGGGTGTGCTCCCCGAGAAATACGACACGCTGGGCGCAGCCGAGGCGGTGACGCGTCGCCAGATGGTCGAATCGTTCACGGTGGGCGCAGCCAGGCAGATATTCGCCGAGGACCTGATGGGCTCGATCGCCAAAGGCAAGCTCGCCAATTTCGTCGTGCTCGAAAAGGATATTCTGGACGAAGCGGCCGTGAAAAACTGGGAGATCGCGAAGACGAAAGTGCTCGCGACGTACTTCCTGGGCGAGGAAGTCTACTCGGGAAAATAAGAGAATAAAATAATAAAAATAAAGGCGTGGGCTCCGCCCACACCTGCCAGGGGGCGAGCCCCCTGGACCGCATCTTTAGGTTCTACGAAAAGGGGTCCAGGGGACGAGTCCCCTGGATTTTTTTATCTTTTTATATTTTTTTATCTTCCAAAAATCTCCCGCGCCTGCCGCATGTTTTCGCGCACGGGGACGCCGAACGGACAGCGTTTCTCGCACGCGCCGCACTCCACGCATTCGCCGGCCGCGTGCGGCAGCGCCGCGTAGTGCTCGCGCACCGTCTCGGGGACGGCGCCCTGAGCTTTGGTCAAGTTCAGAAATTTCGTGACCATCGCCACGTCGATGCCCGACGGACAGGGTGCGCAGTGGCCGCAGTACATACAGTGTCCCTGCCAGCTGATCCTCGGGAAGGCCGCGAAGGCCGCCGCGTAGTCTTTTTCCTCGCTCGTCGCGGTCTCGTACGCCAGGCTCGCCTCGAGTTCCTCCACGCTCTTTGCGCCCGCGAGAACCGTCGCCACCGCCGGGCGCGTGAGCGCATAGTGGATGCACTGGCTCGCCGTGAGGGGCACTCCTGCAGGAGATTCATCGGTCAGGAGGTCGCCTCCGCCGAAGGCTTTCATCACCGTGATGCCGACGCCGAGCCGTTGGCAGGTCTCGTAAAGTTCCTTGCGTTCGGGGTCGAGGTTCGAGAGCTCTTTCGCGTAACTTTCGTCGGCCCAGAGATCCTCGCAGTTCTCGCCGCCCGGCAGCAGGTCGTAACACGGGTTGATGCTGAACATCAGGACCTTGATAAGCCCGCTGCGAACGGCCTCGAGCGCGACGACCGGGTTGTGGCTGCTGAGGCCGATGCACTTGATCTTTCCGGCCGCTTTCAGCTCGAGTGCGTACTTCATCACGTCGCCGTCCGCTATCGCGCGCCACGTCTCGAGCGAGTCCACGTAATGAATCATGCCGATGTCGAGGTAGTCCGTGCCGAGTTTCGTAAACAAGTCGTTGAATGATGCGACGACCTCCTTCAGGTCGCGCGTGCACTTGTATTGGCTATCCTGCCAGGTGGTGCAGAGGTGTGCCTGCAGGACGAAGCGGTCCCGTCTTCTACGCAGCGCCCTTCCGATCTTTTCGCGCAGGTCGGGATCGGGGCTGATGAGGTCCATGCAGTTCACGCCGTGCGCAAACGCCGTTTCGAACATCTTCGCCGTGAAGGCGTCGTCTTTTCCGGCGAAGCCCTCGCAGCCCAATCCGATCTCACTGACCTTGATGCCGGTCGATCCCAATTCACGATAGATCATTTTGTCACCCTTCCGGATTTTCTTGAGAGTATATTGCCTGGAGGGGGCTTTAAGTCAAGGGGATATATTTACAAAGTCGCGATGTCGGCTGTAGTGGCGTGAGTGGCGTCGATCAGGTCTTGGGGTTTGAGTTCGATCTGAGCGCCTATTTTGCCTGCGCTGGCGGCGATATGCTCGTGCGCGAGGCACGAGGCGTCGATCACGGTGCGGTATTCTTTTTTCATCCCCACGGGAGAACAGCCGCCGCGAACGTAGCCGGTGATTTTGACGATGTCGGCGACTTTGATCATCGAGACGGATTTCGCGCCGACGCTTTTGGCCGCTTGCTTGAGGTCGAGCTGCAGCGCGACGGGGATGACGAAAACGGCGTATTGTCCGTCCGACGCTTGGCAGACGAGAGTTTTATAGACTCTTTCCTCGGGCAGCCCCGTTTTATGCGCGACCGAAACGCCGTCGATCTGGCCGTCGGACGCGTCGTAGGAGTGGACGATGTAGGGGATGCCTATTCGGTCCAGGATGCGCATCGCGTTGGTCTTGTTCTTGGCGTTATCGTTCGCTTTGGCCATCGTCTTCTCCTTGTTTGGGGTTTTTGTAGATGCTTTCGATGATGCGGTGATTGTACCGGAACAACGACAGGAGTTCGGGGCCGAATTGCTCCGGGTGCGTACGGTCGTCCCCCTCTAAGATGCGCCGTACTGCCGATTCGTGCGACATCGCTCCCTTGTACGGTTTTTCCGAGCGCAAGCTTTCATAAACGTCCGCCAAATGGATGATTTGCGCGGATATCGGGATGGCATTGCCGGCAAGTCCCAGGGGGTAGCCGCTGCCGTCCCACGCTTCGTGATGTGCCGCGCAGATATCTCGTGCCATCGCAAGCCACGTCGCGTTGCCGATCAGTTCGGCACCCCAAAGGGTATGCTGTTTGACGAGTTCCATCTCCGAGGGGCTCAAGGGGCCGTTCCTGGAGAGGATCTCCTCGGGAACCTTGATCTTGCCGATGTCGTGCAAACGTGCGAAGTTCACGAGGTCCCGCCTCTCGGCGGTGGAGAATCCGAGAGTATCCGCCAAGTAGCCCCCGATAAGCGAAACACGGCGAAGGTGCCTAGGGGACTCGTGAAGATAGGGAGTCGTGACGAAGTGCAGCTGGTCGGTCAAGTAGTGGTAGGACGAGCGGATTTCTCTCTGCTGGGCGACGACGCTGATAAGGCCCGAGAGGGTGGACGTCACAGGCAGAAGGGTTTCAAGCAGTTCTGGATTTTCCTCGCGCAGCGAATCGAAGGAGACGATCAGAACGCCGACGGTTTTTCCGGAGATAAGCAGTGGGAAGTAAACCTCGCTCACGATGGGGTCGAATAACTTGAAATAGTTCGGATCTACGGCGGCAAGTGGAAGCCATTCCGTTATCTTGCGTTCGAAGACGCGTCCCGCGATGGAGTTTTCGCGCGGAACATAGAATTTTTGGTGACGGATCTTGTCCCCATCTGTGTTGCAGGAATAGAAAATCATTTGATCTGAAGATTGCGCGGGGATGACGATAGCGATTGCCCACGCTCCCGATGTTTCATGCAGCACTTCCGAAATGCGTGCCAAGTCGGCTTCGTAGTCGTGTTGCCCTGTGATTGTCTCGGAGGCTTCGAGCGTTTTTTTCCACAGCAGTTCCCTTCGCTCGAGCTTGCGATTGCTGTCTTCGAGGAGGGCGTTGAGCGATTGCATCTCCTGTCCGTAGGCTGTCAACTCTTGCTGCTGGTTGCCCAGGATCGACAATGTGGAATGGAGGCTTGTCAGGAAGTTCTTGAACTCGATGATCTTCGTGTGATCGAGCTGTTTTTGGATGTCTCGAGTGAGTTCGCCCAAAGCGTATGACGCCTTTTCGATGTCGTTTTCGGTGAGCAGGCGGCTGTGGATTTTGTCCGAAGTGCCGGATAGGTTGGTGGTGAAGCGGTTGATCGCCAAAAAAATGGGGACGAGAAAAAGGGCGAATGTCGCGAAAAGCAGCATCGCCAGGAAAGTCTGCTGCCATACGAGCCTGCCGGCGATCGTGTCGAGCTCGCTTAAGGGGTAGGCCAAGGCGACGAGCAACCCTTTGCGGGTGGGAGTGTAAAAGCCGCGCCACTCTTCGTTTCGGTATTTGAAATCCCTGTGCCCCGCGAGTTTTTTCGTCATATCGAGGCCCATCTGTGCCAGTGTGGGGCTGACCTGATCCGAAGGGATCTGCAGGTTTTCGTTCATCAGAGCGGTTTCATCGGGGAAGGCGAGCAGCGTTCCGTCTGGCGCCGCCAGGATGATGAATCCTTTTTTGTACAGGAGGTACGTTTTGAGAAAACGCGCGATTTCTCCTGTGCTGACGGTAGCCCCAAGCACGCCCAAGAGCTTCATTCCTTCGCCATAAAATGGGGTCGTGACGGCAAGGCGGGCTTTGCCGTCACGGAGGTTCACGAAAGGGAATGTGAGCGCGGTGTGCCCCATCCCGACGGCCTGCCAGTACCAGACGCGCGAGGTTGCCGTTTCTTCGGGGGCGTACGAAGTCCAGTTCGCGGAATCAATGATCCTGTCGTCGGCTTGTGCTCCGAGAAAGAGCTCTTCGACGCCCGAGGATTCGTTGTTCTTATGGAAAGAATCGATCAGTCGCTGAAAATCGCCCGCTTTTTCGTATCCGTGATCGCGATGCATGTTTGAACACACGGCTGCGACGTTGGCAACAACCTGTTCGACCTCTTCGAAATATTGATCGATCGCTTCCGCCGTATAGGTTACAGCCGCCGTCCCCGTGTCGTTGACCTTGGCGCTCCACGTCGCCAGGTTGTGCCTGCGGGTGAAGACGAATGTCGCGACCAGCACGACGCTCGCCAGCAGGACGATCAAGATGAATCGTTGGCGGATTGAAAGGTTCATGGGTTCCGTCGAGAACGCGTTGGTTTGCCCTTTGGAGGCTAGAAATTCAGTTCGCTGGGTTGATCGAAATGCCCTATCCCCGGATACTCCAGGTTTTTACGCAATTGGATCTTCGGCATGCCGATTACGACGACGCCCGATTCCGGGTCGCGATGGTAGTGTTCGGCGTCGTACTCGGGGTTGTAGCCGATCACGCTGTTGTCGGGGATGTGATTGTAGGCGTCGACGATGACGCGCCGCAGCTTGCAGCGTTCGCCGATGGTGACCCCTTGTCCGATGATCGACTCCTCGATGACCGAACCGGCGTCGATGAGACAGTTGCGAGACAGGACGCAACGATGGACGATCGCGCCCAGCACGCGGCTTCCTTCGGCCCTCAGGCATCCTTCGACCGAGCAGCCTTGACCTTTGGCCGGATACGTGAAGCCGGGAGGATCCGAGAAAGAGACGGTCCGAATCGGCCAAAGCGGATTGTACAGCGTGAGCGCAGAAGGGTGGTGCAGCAGGTCCATGTGCGCTTCCCAGTAGGCTTTGATCGTTCCGACGTCGCGCCAGTAAGGACGGTCGATACCGGGAAGTTTGTTTGTCGAGAAGTCGTACGCCATCATCTTGCACTGGCTGAAGATCGAGGGGAGGATATTTCTTCCAAAGTCGTGGACGCTCGACGCGTCGGCGTTGTCCTTGATGAGCGCTTCTTCGAGGATCTCGCGTTCGAAGATGTAGTTTCCCATGGAGATGTAGCTGAACCCCGGCTTGTCGGGAATCTGCGGCGGGTTTTTGGGTTTTTCCAGAAAACCGGTGACTTGTCCTTTTTCGTCTGTGCTGATGCAGCCGAATTGGTGCGCATCCTGAATCGGAACGAGGTTCGCCGCGACGGTAACGTCGGCTTTGTTGTCCATGTGGTACTGGAGCATCTGTTCGACATCCATCTTGTAGATATGGTCCGCGGCGAAAATGATGACCCTGTCGGCGTTGAAGAGCGTGATGAGGTGCAGGTTCTGGAAGACCGCATCCGCAGTGCCCTCGTACCAGCGTTCTCCCGTCCACATCTGGGCGGGGACGACGCTGACGAAGTAATCGCGGCCACGAAGCGCGCTTCCGAACTGCCACCCTTGGCCGATGTGATCGTTTAAGGATTGGCTTTTGAATTGCGTCATGCAGTGTATCGAGTAGAGCCCGCTGTTGACGAGGTTGGAGAGCGCGAAATCGACGATGCGGTATTTTCCGGCAAAGGGGACGGCGGGTTTGGCGCGATACTTCGTCAGGGGCATCAGGCGCTCCCCTTTCCCTCCCGCAAGGACCATTCCGAGGGTTCTACCGTAGCTGCCATGAATCATTTGCTCTCACCTCGTTTAAAGTTTTAGGCCCGAAGGCGTTGTACACGTTTGTTCTATGCGGGTGCTAAAAACTCTCCCCATCGGCGAGATGCGCATAGAGCTCGTTGTATATCTTGGCCGACGCATTCCACGAAAAGTCGGCTTTCATGGCGTTCGCGATGATGTGGTGCCATCGGCCGCGATCGTAATAAGCCTGTATTGCCCGAAAGAGCGCCTTGCAGAGCTCGTCGGAGTTGAAGTCGGAAAAGATGAAGCCCGTTCCATCGGGCGATCCGTCGACATCGATCACCGTATCCGCCAGGCCGCCCGTGGCGCGGACCACGGGGATCGTCCCGTAAGCCATCGCGATGAGTTGCGACAAGCCGCACGGTTCGAAAAGCGAGGGCATGATCAAGATGTCCGCGCCCGCGTAAAGCAGGTGGGCGAAATCCTCGTCCATCTCCGTGTATGCGTAGAAGTAATCCGGGTAGTGATTTTGAAAATCCCGCAGCTGGTTGCCGTAAAAGCTCTGCCCGGTTCCCAGCACGACCATGCGGCAGTTTTCCGACAACAGCCAATCGAGCGCGCCGAGCAGGATATCGACGCCTTTTTGCTGGACGAGACGTCCGATGAAAGCGATGGTCGGTTTCCCGTCGTCCTGCCAGCCGCACCGTGCCATGAGGGATTTGCGGCAGGCTTCTTTGTTCTTGAGGTTGGCGGCCGAATAATTCGCGGGCAGGCGGGGGTCGATCTTGGGGTTCCACGTGTCGTAATCGATTCCGTTCAGGATACCGTGCAATTTGCCGCGCAGGCTTTGCAGTACGCCATCGAGCCCCATTCCGCCGTCACGGGTCTGGATCTCCCACGAGTAACGCGGGCTGACGGTGACGATGGCGTCCGTCGCGATCATCGCTCCCTTCAGGAGGTTGGCCTGTCCGTAAAACTCGAGACCTTCGATCGAAAAGCTCGCCTGGCGCAGCCCCCAGCCTCCGATGCGTGAGTAGGGGAGCATCCCCTGATGGGCCAGGTTATGGATTGAGAACACCGTGTCGTACTGGCTGGCGAGGGAGCTGTAGTACGTGTGCCAGCGCAACGCGATCGGGACCATCGCGGCCGGCCAATCGTGGGCGTGGAGGACCTGCGGTTGCCAGCCTGCGACCTTTGGCAGCTCGAACGCCGCCATGGAAAGGAAGGCGAAGGGGCGCACCGATTCGGAAGTGAGCTCCCGGGGATAGACGGCCGGGTCATTGAAAAGCTCGGGTTGATCGAGCAGGTAGACGGGAACGGAGTCGATGTCGACCTGCCAGACATGGGCGGAAAACACCCTCCAGTCGAGGGCGACGTGCACTTCATCCTCCAGGCGTTTGACGGGGAAGCCCTGGGTCCTGGCGATGTCGAGCGTATCGGGGTATGCGGGGAGCAGCACACGGGCATCTTGCCCCAATTGGCGTAGGGCCTTCGGCAAGCTGCCCAAGACATCTCCCAGCCCCCCCTTCTTCTCGAGGGGGGCCATCTCCGGAGTCACGTGCAGGACGCGCGTGGGGCCGTTTTTTTTGTTCACGAGGGAATCACCTCATTTAATAGCCTCAATGTGCCTACATCCCCCTGAAGACCGTTCCATACGCGTTTTCGCAGTAGTCGCGCACGACGCGGTGTGTGTTGAAGAAGCTTGCGTTGAGTGCGATGGTGTTTTTCATCATCTTGACCCACTGTTCGCGGTTGTCGTAGTACGTCGGAATGATCTTGTCGGCGAGTTTGCCGTAAAGGTCTTTGGCGTCCTGTTTTTCATCGTAATCCAGCAGGTCCGCTTCACGCGGTTCTGGGCCGATCGACCATCCCGTCACGTCTTCAATCCATCCCTCGATCCACCACCCGTCGAGGACGGAGAAGTTCATCACACCGTTGTGGACGCACTTCATGCCGCTCGTTCCGGACGCTTCGCGCGGACGTATGGGGTTGTTGAGCCACAGGTCGACACCCGACGTGATGACCTGTCCCAAGTTCATGTCGTAGTTCTGCAAAAAAACGATGGGCAGCGCGCCGCCGAGCTCCTTGGACGCCTTGACGACGCGTTGGATGACATCCTTGCCCGGCTCGTCGTTCGGGTGCGCCTTGCCGGCGAAAATGAACTGAACCTGTCCGGAACAGACATCGAGCAGGCGTTTGACGTCGGAAAAAATCAGGTCTGCCCGTTTATACGTCGCCGCGCGTCGCGCGAAGCCGATTGTGAGGATATCCGGGTCGAGCTCCTGCCCTGTTTCCTCGAGGACGCGCGCCAGGAGCTTCATCTTCGCGGCCTGGTGGGCTTTCCAGACGGCGCTGTCGGGGAGCTGCATGGCGCAGATGAGGCGGCTGGGGTCGTTCCTCCACCCAGGGAAGTACTGGTCGAAAAGTTTCTGGAACCCCGGGCAGGTCCACGTTGTCGAATGGACGCCATTGGTGACCGCCTTGATGTCGGGATCGTTGAATATCTTGCGGCTCACTTCGGCGTGTTTGATAGAGACGCCATTGGTATAACGGCTGTAATGAAGGCCTAAGTCCGTCATCGACACGCCCTTGCCCTGGATCATTTTTTTCAGACGGACGACGAAGCCGATGTCCATCACCCGCTCCAAAAGCCCCCACTCGAAGTAATCGTGTCCTGCGGGGACCGGCGTGTGCGTCGTGAAAATAACTTTTTCGCGAATTTTCTCGAAGTCGTCGTACCCCTGTTCGCGGAGAAGCTCGAGCGTGATGAAGCCCGCATGCCCTTCGTTCAGGTGGAACGTCGAAATGTTGTTGTAGCCCAGGTCGCGCAGGATGCGCAGTCCGGCGATCCCCAGGATGATCTCCTGGCAGAGGCGATAACGGTTATCCCCGCCGTAGAGCGTCCAGGTGAGGTCGCGGTCGGCCGGGGAGTTGTCCTCGAAGTCCGTATCGAGGAAATAAAGCGGCAGCGGATGGCCCGACTGTCCGACGAGCGTATGGACCCAACAGCGCACGTAGACCGGCCTGCCTTCGATCAGGACGCTCACTTTGTTGGGCAGCAGGGTCAAATGTTCCTCGGGTTTCCACTCGACCGGTTTTTCCACCTGACGTCCGTCGTTGTTGATCTCCTGTTTGAAATAGCCTTTTTTATAGAGGAGCGTCACCCCGACCATGGGAACGCCCATGTCCGCGGCGCTTTTGACGATATCCCCCGCCAGGATGCCCAAGCCGCCCGAATAGGTGGGGATTTCGGGAGAGATGCCGATCTCCATCGAAAAATACGCCACCGAACGGACAACCGTCTCGTGTTCGATAATCGTGCGGAAAGAACGACCGAAGTTGCTTCCGTGAATGACCAGAGCCATCTTCCTCTGCTACCTCCTTAATAATTTACGATGCCTGCTTCGGAGTCTCGAAGCCCAACTCCTCGGCGATTTCAACAAGCGTTGACGAAAGGGGGGTTCTTAGCGTAACGAGTATAAACCAAAGTTCGTTCTGCAGGGGCCAAGGATTGATCTTGATGCCGATTTTTTTCGCTTTTTTCAGAAAATGAAGTGCCCGCTCGAACGGGTGTTCCTGTTTGGATGTTTTGTTCCACTGGCCCCCCTGTTTGAGCAAGTCCTGCAATTCCTCGATGAAGTGCGGGGCCAGCCGCGTGAAATCGGGGGAAATTCCGAGAGCCTCCGAGTTCTCAATCAGTGTGGCGAGTTCGGAGCCGTCTTCTAGAAGGTCGAGGAAGTGCTCGCAGTCCTCGGCCAGTTCGGACAGGCGCTCGTTGATCACGAGCGTTGCCGCCGCGGAAAGCAATGCCGGAGGAGTCGCCCCGATGAAGTGAAGCTGGACGAGCAATCGCCGATTGTCCTCGAGGATGTTTTGAGCGGTGTCGAGGTATCTGAGGATCGCGTTATGGTTTCGGTTGGATGCGATTCGCTCGCTGAGCTCCTGAGGCAACAAGTTAAGGTGCCAGGGTCCTTCTTTGAAGACGTCTTCCGCGTACCGCGAAAACGAAAAGAGATCCCCTTGATAGAATTCTTTGCGCAGGCGGATTTCATCGAGGGA
>JAVBRL010000191.1:0-8520 GCA_031547985.1 Synergistaceae bacterium | reverse complement strand
TGGGGATGTCGGGCAGTGCGGTGATCCTGGGGGCGATGCTGGGCGCGGCCGTGGGAACGGCTTTTGCGAGAAGGAGCTAAGGCGATGGCAGTGGAGTCTTTCGACGTCTGGGTCGTCATTTTCGGGTTGTTCGCGGTCACGTTTCCCTCGCGCGTCTGCCCGATCATTGCGCTTTCGGGGAAAAAATTCGCGGCGCTGCTCGAATGCTGGTTGCGCCTGATCGCGCCGGCGATCTTGAGTGCACTCCTGCTCCCCGACCTGTTGCTGCGAAAAACGCCGAGCGGCGCTCGGGAGCTGTTTTTGTCCGGGGATAATTACTATCTGCTCGCGGCCGTGCCGACGATCATCGTGGCGGCGGTCACGCGACATCTGTTTTGGACGCTTTTGACGGGGATGGCCTCCGTCGCGGCGTGCCGGTTTTTCTTGTGAGCGAGCTGCGTTACGTCGATATGCTGATGGAGCTGGAGCAGCTCGGCGTCAGCCGCGAGAGCCTCGACGAGATGGCGACCGCGATGATGACCGAGCTGCGCGAACGTGAGCAGGCGCTGATCGTTCTGCGCATGCTGATTCCGATCGTGATGAGCTCGAAGTGGACGTTCAAGCACGACGATCCGCAGGAGATGTGGCTTTTGAGTCAATTAAAAGCGCTTCTCGCCTCGCCCGAGAACTTGAGAAAAGGGATCGAGGCGATGTCCACGCCGACTTTAAGCCGCTTCGTCACGCTGCTCCACGAAAAAATCCTTCGCGTGCACAACGTACAAAACACACAAAAAACGCCTGACGATCCTAAAGCAGATTCGAAAGCCTCTTCGTAAACGCCCCCGTGTCCTGCGGCAGCTCGCCGTCGGCGATCAGCGCCAGGTCGTAAAGCGTCCCCGCCCAATCCTCAAGTGCCTGGGAATCGGAATTTTCGCACCTCAGAGAATCGATCTTTTGGATCAGTGGGTGCTTGCGGTTGATCTCCAGAATTTTTTTCTCCTCGGGCAGCGTGTGTCCCATGGATTTCATCATCCGCCGCATCTGTTCGGAGGGAGCGTCGGACTCGCTCACGAAACAGGCGGGGGAGTCCACTAGGCGCGAAGAAGCGCGCACTTCCGCGACCTTGCCTTCAAGAATCTTCGCGAGCGCTCCCGGCAGCTCCCAGCCGCCGCTCTCTTCGGTGGTTTCTTCCGGCGCGTCGGCTGGCTTGATCTTCTTGACGGCCTCGACGTCGAGGTCGTCCGCCGCGACGGGGCGGAATTTTTTCCCCTCGAATTCGTCGCAGTGCGAAAGCCAGATCTCGTCGACCGGATCGGCCAAAAGGAGAACCTCGATCCCGCGTGCTTTGAACAGCTCGAGCTTCGGCGAGTGCCGCAGCGTCTCGAGCCGCGAGCCGGTGATGAAATAAATCTCGCGCTGCTCTTCGGGCATGCCTGCTGTGTAATCGCCAAGGCTCCGCGCGTCGCCCGCCGTTGAGGGGAAAAGCGCCAGTTCGAGCAATGGGACGCGGTTTTTCGCATCCGTGACGAGCCCTTCTTTGAGGACGACGCCGAACTGTCGCCAGAACGTTTCGTATTGTTCTCGACTCTCTTTTTTATGATTTTTGAGTGTGTCCAAAACCTTGCGCGTGAGGTTCTGTTTGATCATCGCGACGATCCGGTTTTGCTGCAGGATTTCGCGCGAGACGTTAAGCGATAGGTCCTCCGAATCGACGACGCCCTTCACGAAGCGCAGATACTCGGGAATCAGCTCGCGACAGTCGTGCATGATGAAGACGCGCTTGATGTAAAGCGACACCCCCTGAGCACGGTCGGGCATGAAGAGGTCGAACGGCGCACGCTGGGGAATGTAGAGGAGCGAGCGGAACTCGAGCGTCCCCTCGGCACGGTAATGGATGCGCCACAACGGTTTCTCCCAGTCACGACTCAAGTGGTTGTAGAACTCGTTATACTCCTCTTCGGATACTTCGGATTCCGGGCGTAGCCACAACGCCTTCATGGAATTGAGCGGTTTTTCATCCTCGCTTTGGCCGCTTTCTTTGAGATAAATCGGGTAGGCCACGAAGTCGGAGTATTTTTTAACGAGCTCGCGCACGACCCACGGATCGGTGTAGTCGCGAGATTCGTGCGAGGGCGTGCCTTCGCCTCCGGGGGCGAGAGGTTTCAAAAAGAGCGTCACGTGCGTGCCGTTCGTTTCAAGTGCCGCGGGTTCGATGGAAAACGTCCCGTCTCCCGTCGATTCCCAGCGCCACGATTCGTCGGAGTCGAAACGGCGCGATTCGACGACCACCCGATCGGCGACCATGAAGCTCGAATAAAACCCCACGCCGAAGCGCCCGATCAGCTCGGCGCTGGAAGCGCCCTCCTCGAGCGCGGCCAAAAATTCCCCCGTTCCGCTTTTGGCGATGGTCCCCAAAAACGCCACCAGCTCGTCGCGCGTCATGCCGATGCCGTTATCGGTGACGCAAAGCGTGCGGGAGCCCTTGTCGAGCGCGATGCGGATCGCCGGATCGGGGCGTTCGAAATCCGCGGCCTTGAGGCTTTCGATGCGCAGCTTGTCGAGCGCGTCCGAGGCGTTGGAGACGAGTTCGCGCAGGAAAATATCGCGGTTGGAGTAGACGGAGTGGATCATGAGTTCGAGGACCTGCTTGGCCTCGGTCTGGAATTCGTATTTTTCTACCGGCATCTTGCGACCTCCATTAAATAAAGTAAAAATCAAAACCCGGGCTTTGCCCGAACCCACCAGGGGGCGACGCCCCCTGGACCCCTTTTATAAATTATTTTTGATTATTTTTGAATGGAGATGAAGGGGGCGCTGCCCCCTTCATCTTTTCTTTTCTTTTATTCTCCGTACGTGATCGCGAGGTCGTCGCCGAAGCTCTCCACATGGATCGTACCGTCACCGGCGACGCCGCCTCTGATCAGTTCGCGCGCGATCGGCGTCTCGAGATGTCGCTGGATATAGCGCTTGAGCGGGCGCGCTCCGTAGACGGCGTCATAGCCGTTTCGCGCGACGAGCGACAGCGCCTGGGGCGTGATCTCGAGTTTGACGTTGCGCGCGGCGAGCGTTTTTTGCAGGCCGCGGATCAGAATCTCGACGATCTTGACGATCTCGTCCATCTTGAGCGGCTTGAAGATGACGATGTCGTCGATGCGGTTGAGGAACTCCGGCCGGAAGTGCTCCTTGAGCTCCTGCATCACGTGCTCGTGCGCCGACTCCTTGAGGTCGCCGTCGGCGGATAAGTTCGCAGAAATGACGTGCGCACCGACGTTGCTCGTCATGATGATCACGCAGTGGCGGAAATTGACGGTGCGCCCGTGGCTGTCCGTCACGCGCCCGTCGTCGAGGATCTGCAGCAGGATGTTGTGCACGTCGGGGTGCGCTTTTTCGATTTCGTCGAACAGCACGACGGAATAGGGGCGCCGCCGCACGGCCTCCGTCAGCTGCCCGCCGTCGTCGTACCCCACGTAACCCGGGGGTGAACCGATCAGGCGGGAGACGGAGTGTTTTTCCATGTACTCCGACATGTCGATGCGGACCATGTTGTCCTCGGAGTCGAAAAGCGCTTCGGCGAGGGTGCGCGCCAGTTCGGTCTTGCCCACGCCGGTGGGACCAAGGAAAATGAACGATCCGATCGGGCGCCGGGGGTCCTGGATCCCCGAGCGCGAGCGGAGCACGGCGTCGGCCACGAGCGAAACCGCCTCGTCTTGCCCCACGACGCGTTCGTGGAGGATGCTGTCCAGGTGGAGCAGTTTTTCGCGCTCGCTTTCCACCAGGCGCGTGACCGGAATGCCGGACCATTTCGAGACGATCTGGGCAATTTCGTCCTCCGTGACCTCTTCGCGCAGAAGTTGCGTGCCATCCTCCGACTCGAGTTTTTGTTCCTGCTCGGCGAGCTTTTTTTCGAGTTCGGGCAGCGTGCCGTGCCGCAACTGCGCGACTTTGTTGAGGTCGTATGTGCGCTCGGCCTTTTCGATCTCCTGGCGCGTGTCCTCGATCTCCTTGCGCAGCGCGCGGATGTTGCCGATGAATTCTTTTTCCGCTTCGTACTGCGCTTGCAGGGCGTTCGCCTTTTCGCGGGCGCTCGCGAGTTCTTTGCGCAGCACTTCGAGGCGTTCCTTGCTCGCGCTGTCCGTTTCGAGTTTCAGAGCCGTTTCTTCGATCTCGAGCTGCATGATGCGGCGCTGCGTCGCGTCGAGGTCGCTCGGCAGCGAATCGATCTCCGTGCGGATCATCGCGCACGCTTCGTCGACTAGGTCGATGGCCTTGTCGGGGAGGAAGCGGTCGGAGATATAGCGGTCGGAGAGCGTGGCCGCCGCGACGAGCGCGTTGTCCTGGATGCGCACGCCGTGGTGGACCTGGAAGCGTTCTTTCAGACCCCGCAGGATCGAGATGGTGTCCTCGACGTCGGGGGCTTCGACCAGCACCGGCTGGAAACGACGCTCGAGCGCCGCGTCCTTTTCGATGTTCTGGCGGTATTCGTTGAGTGTCGTTGCGCCGATGCAGTGCAGTTCGCCGCGTGCGAGCATCGGTTTTAAGAGGTTGCCCGCGTCCATGGCGCCTTCGGCCTTGCCGGCTCCCACGATCGTATGGATTTCGTCGATGAAGAGGATCACGCGTCCGTCGCTCTCCTTGATTTCGTTGAGTACGGCCTTCAGGCGTTCTTCGAACTCGCCGCGGTACTTCGCGCCGGCAATTAGTGACCCCATATCGAGGGCGAAGACGACGCGGTCTTTGAGTCCCTCGGGAACGTCGCCGCGCAGGATGCGCATGGCGAGTCCCTCGACGATGGCGGTTTTCCCTACGCCGGGCTCGCCGACTAAAACGGGGTTGTTCTTCGTCTTGCGGCTCAAGATACGGATCACGCGCCGGATCTCCTCGTCGCGCCCGATGACGGGGTCGAGTTTGTTTTCGCGCGCCATCTTCACGAGGTCGCGTCCGTATTTTTCGAGCACCTCGTACGTCTCTTCGGGGTTGGCCGACGTCACGCGCTGATTGCCGCGCACGGCGACGAGTGTCTGCAGGAAACGATCCTGATCCACCTGGAACGTGTCGAAGAGTTTGCGCAGCGGGTTCGATTTGTCGAGCTGCAGCATCGCCAAGAAGAGGTGTTCGGTCGAGACGTAATCGTCTTTGAGGCGCATCGCTTCTGCCTGCGCCTTTTCGAGCAGTTGTGAGACCTCTTGCGAGATATAGATTTTCCCCGGTTCGTAGCCGCCTCCCGAGACGCGGGGACGTTTACGTAGCAGCGTTTCGAGTGCCCCTTTGAGTGATGAAGTATCGATGCCCATTTTTTCGAGCAATCGCGGAATCAACCCTTGCTCCTGCGAGACGAGAGCGAGCGCCAAATGCTCGCTGCCCGCTTCCTGATGCGAAAAGCGAACGGCGAGCGACTGCGCCTCGTAGAGAGCTTCCTGCGATTTTTGAGTGAGCTTGTTCATGTCCATACGGCATGACCTCCTTCATGTGGCTTGTAAAAGGCCACAAGAATTACTAGTTTATCTTTATTGTATTATACGGATGATTTCTTGAAAGTCAATATATGTCAGATATCTGAATCTGTGGGTGTGGGGATCTGAACGGCGACGGATTGGGGGAGTCCCTCGATCGGCCGCGTGATGATTTCGCAAACCGGCAGCTCGAGTTTGCGAATGGCCTGTGCGACGGTATGGAGGTCGATGCAGCTGATGCCGGCGTCGCGGCATCGTGCGAGCAGCGCGTCGAACGCAGCAAGCTTGGGGCCGCCTTCGCGTCCCGCGTCGAGCGAGATAACGTTGAGGCCCTCTCGCAACGACGAAGCGATGCCGGACGCGAAACGTTCATCCGTGATCGAAGGATCTTTCCAGATGGTCTCGAGCGGGGGGACCGTCGTGGGGATCTGGGGGGTGTCGAATGTTTTCCAGGCGAATTTGGGGATGAAGGGGTAAAGTCCCAACGTGTCGCTGCAGTATTCGAAAGTGAGTTCGTCGGCTACGCGCAGGCTCATATCGCTGACATGCCACCCTGGCGACGCAAAGCCGTACGGACGGTGCCCTATTCGTTGCGTGCAGGTGTCGCGCGCTTTTTTGAGCTGCGTCTCCAGTGTCGTGGGAGGGATTTTTTCAAGCCGTTCGATCCATTCCGAGGGATTCCATGCGTAAATACCGCAGTCGTGCCCGCGTTTGGACGCTTCCCGCAAGATCCCCGGGGCGGTCCCGACGATCGTGTCGGGTTGTTTGCCCATTACGCGCCCGAGAAGGTTGAGCGATTCCTCCGGTCCCATCGAAAAAAAAAAGCTTGCGAACACGTGATATTTATCCAGCAGCTCGAGGATCCTGGGAACGCCTTCGAGGTAGCCTTTTTGGGTGGAAACGTGGATTTTAAGCGCGAGCAGCGTCAGCATTTCTTGCGATAGACCTCGACTTTCGCCGGTGGGATATTGCGAAGCACGGTCTGCGTGTGGACTTTGCGTAAATTCGGGGGCAGGTTCGAGATTTCTTGGCCGAAGAGAGCGTAGGTAAACTGCACATAGACGCCGCGCACGCAGAGGACATTCGCGACCTGTTCCAAGATTTCCTTGCAGATGGCTTGGGGAAGCGAACGCAAGGGGAGGCTCGAAACGATCGCATCGACCGTGGCGCCGCGCCCGGCCGTTTCGACGATTTGCCGCAATGTCTCGGCTCCCGCGCCGAGGATTTGGACGTCTGGGAATTGTTGTTGGAGGAAACCGGCGAGGCGGTCGGATTTTTCGATCACGCGCAGGCGCTCGGGAGCGATGCCCGCGCGGAGGAGCGCTTTCGTGACGGATCCCGTTCCCGCGCCGAGTTCGACGATCAAGCCGCTTTTTTCCAGCGGGACGGCTTGTGCCATCGTGTCGGCCAAAAAAGGAGAACTCGCGCACACGGCGCCGATGGACATGGGGGAGTGCGCCCACTCTTGGATGAAAAGCATCTGGTCATGCGCGAGCTTGCGGCCGGATGTGAGGATGTTCCCCAGCCTTTCCGTCTGCATGGCCAAGCGTCGAGTCAGCTTGCGCGATCCGTGGAGAACGTGAAAAAGATGCTTGTTCATCGGCGCCCCGGTCTCCTTTTGCTCCCGCAACATCTCGCTAGAGAATCAGGCCTGCTCTTTTTCCTGTTCTTTTTTGAATATCGCGGCGGCGACGTTGCTTCCCAGAAGGGCGCACTGTTCGAGGTCCGCTTCCGTCGGGCACGATTTGACTTCGACGGACGGCTCGACGAGTTGCCACTCCGATTTCGCAGCGAACGCCTGCAGTTCGGCGAGAGCACCCCTGCTCCAGCTGTAGGAGCCGCACAGGCCCAACACGCGGTTTCGCATCATCTTGTTCGCGAGTGTGCGTGTGACCGCAGCCATGGGGGGGAAAAGCTCCGTGTTATATGTGCAGCTTCCCAGAACGAGCCCGGTGAAGCGCCAGATGTCTCGGACCATGATGGACATGTTGGCGCGCGCGGCATCGTGGACGACCACTCGGCGGATTCCCGCGTTCGAAAGGGCGCGCGCGATGGCGTCGGTCATTTTTTTCGTGTTCCCGTACATGGATCCATAGATGACGACGGCGCCCGTGTCGGTTTTGTGACTGCTCCAGCGGTCGTACAGATCGACGACCTTCCAGGGGTCGCTACGGAGAATGGGGCCGTGCGAAGGGCAGATCACCTTGAGGTCGAGGTTTCGGACCTTGGCGATGGCTTTTTGCGTGGGGCCGCCGTAGCGCCCGACGATATTCGAGAAATAGCGCAGGATTTCCGACTCGTAATGATCCATGTCGACTTCGTCGTCGAAGATGCCCCCCTCGAGGGCGGAGAAGCCGCCGAAGGCGTCGTTGGAAAACAGGACCTTGTCCGTCGTGTCGTACGTGACCATGCTCTCGGGCCAGTGGACCATCGGCATGAATGCGAACGTCAGCTTGTGGTGTCCCAGGTCGAGAAAGTCCCCTTCGGCGATCTCGACGAGGTTGTCGTCGATGTCGTAAAAATTGTGGATCATTTCGATCGTTTTTTTGTTTCCGACCAGTTTCATTTGCGGGTAGATGCGCCGCAGGATCTGGATCGATCCGGAGTGGTCCGGTTCGAGGTGGTTCACGATGAGGTAGTCGATCGGCCGATCGCACAGGATATGTCCGAGCCGCTGCAAAAGCGTGTCGACAAACGAGCTTTTGACGGTGTCGATCAGCGCGACCTTGTCCGTTTTCTTCCCCAATAGGACGTAGGAGTTGTAGGCCACACCCCGCGGTAGCGACCACAGCCCTTCAAAGAGGTCCGTTTCGCGGTCGTTCACGCCGACCCAATAGATCGAGGGCGTGACCGCAAAAGAACTCATGAAGTCTTTGTTAGTCGCGGCCATGTCTGTCGGCTCCGTAGGTCGTGCGCGGGGCGGGGCCTGTGGGGCCCTTGGCGAGGGATTGTTGCAACTCTTCAAGAAGGCGCTTGCGTTTTTTTTCATCCGGTGATTCCATAGGGATGGATTCCCCGAAGTCGAAACGCCCCTGGTCGATCAGGCACTGAATGTATGCGACATCCTCTTCGATCGCCGCGGCGAGCGGGT
>JAVBRL010000186.1:0-25795 GCA_031547985.1 Synergistaceae bacterium | reverse complement strand
GAACTCCTTGGCCATGATCTGCTGAATGGCCTCGATACGCACGAGGTCGAGCGTTCCCTTCGCGTACCCCATACCCAAAAAGATCGTGATCGCCATGACGATCAGATACGTCGGGCCGGTCGTCCAGCACATGGCCCGGATATGGTCGAACAGCGTCGAGCCCGAGACGGCCGGCGCCAGGTTCGTCGTATCCGACAGCGGCGACATCTTGTCGCCCGCGTACGCGCCGGAGATGATCACGCCCGCCGTGATGGGCGCGGGAACGCCAAGTCCCGCCCCAATTCCTAAAAGCGCAATCCCGACCGATCCCGACGTTCCCCATGAAGTTCCCGTCGCGATCGAGACGATGCTGCAGATAATAAGTGTCGCCAGCAGGAAGATCGCGGGGCTTAAGATATCGAGCCCATAGTAGATCATGCCGGGGACGATACCCCCCGTAACCCACACGCCGATGAGGATACCCACTGTAAACAGGATCAGGACGGCCTGCAGGCCCGACGCGATGGCGCTCATCGCGCCCTCTTCGAGCTTGCCCCACCGGATCCCCAGGACAAACCGCCCCACGATCGCCGCAAAGGCGGTGGCCATGACGATCGGCATGTGCGCGTCCTGTCCAAGGCCTAGAATACCGTAGCTGATGATGGCGGCGATGACCACCAGCACCCCGACGGATAGTATGAAACTGGGTTTTTTCGCTGTTTCCGACATCTGGATCCTCCCCTCAATGAGTCGAGTCAATTACCCAGAGTGCTAACCTCCACCTCGGGTATGAATTCGCGCAGCGTCTCGCGGAGCTCGCCTTCGACCGACCGCGGAAACAAGAGCTTCCAGCCGGTGAGGTCGCGTTCGAACAGGGCCAGCATTTTATCGCGCCGGAAAGCGAGCGTCACGTGCCGGATTTCGCTCCAGGGCAGGACGTCGCGGTTGTTCAAAAACCAGCTCTTCGTCTCCCGGACAACACCCTCGGTACCCAAATAGAGTTTTTTTCGAAAACCGAGGACGTACAGGGCACACAACCCGATGAAGATCTGGGACGTGAGCGCCTTTACCGGGACTCCGCCCGTTACGCGGCGAAGCGCGTCGCCCACCAGGAAAGCCCCCACGACGGCGATGACGTACCACATCCACCGAGGCATCGCGGGACCGGAGGTGCTGACGAGCCGCGCATCCCGCGGATTACTCGTTGGGCCTGCTGCGCGCGATGACAACCTCTCCGTCTTTTCCTTTCCACGAGATGCCGATCCCCAGCGCCGTCATACCGACGCTCACGATCGGGTTCAAGTAGTTCAGGAAGGCGTACGGCAGGTATTCGACCGTGGGAACCCCTAGAACTGTCGAATTGTACGCGCCACACGTGTTCCACGGGATCAACACCGAGGTGATCGTGCCGAAATCCTCCAGCGACCTGGAAAGCATGCGACCGTGCAGGCCGCGCTCGTCGTAGGCGGGTTTGAACATGCGCCCCGGCATCACAATCGAGAGGTACTGGTCGCCCAGGAAGAGGTTCGTGCCGAAACAGGCGACGAAAGTCGCGAACACGAGCCCCGTAACGCTCTTGACGGGCTTTAATGCCGCATGAAGTAGCACTTCGAGGAACCCGCAGCGCTCGAGTACTCCGCCGAACGTGAACGCGCACAAGATGAGCGAAATCGTCCAGTTCATCGACTGCATCCCGCCGCGTGCCAGCAGTTCGACCAGGCTTCCGCCGACTTCCTTCGCAAGGTCGGGGTTCAAAGTAAGCCCCTTTTCCGCCAACACCTGCGTAACGGCCGCAGCCGTCTCGCCGTCCGCGATCGTCTGCGCGAACGACGGCTCATAGCCGTTTTGAAGGGCGTTTAAAATATCTCCCGGGTGCAAGCCTTGGAGAAAGGCCATGGCGCACCCAGCCAGCACGCCCGCGAAAAGCCCCGGGATCGCCGGCATCTTCGCCGCCGCCAGCCCGATGACGATGATCGGCGGGATAAACCCGAGCAGGCTGATGGAAAACTAGCCCCCCATGATGCTCTGGATCGCGCCGATCTTCTCGACGTCCAACGTGCCGCTGCTGTATCTCATCCCCAAAACGAGCGTGATCACCGCGACAAGCACATAGGAAGGCCCCGTCGTCCAAGCCATCGCGCGGATATGCTGGAAGAGATCCGTCCCCGCGACCGCCGGAGCCAGGTTCGTCGTATCCGACAGAGGAGACATCTTGTCCCCGAAGTAAGCCCCCGAGAGCACCACGCCCGCCGTCAGCGCCGGAGGAATGCCCAAACCGCTCGCGATCCCCATCAACGCGATACCCACCGTGCCGGACGTTCCCCAGGAACTCCCGGTCGACAGCGAGACGATCGAACAGATGATCAGCGTGGCGAACAGGAAGATCGAGGGGCTTAAAATATCGAGACCGAATGAAATCATGCTCGGAACGACTCCACTTAAGATCCAGATACCGACCATCATGCCGACCGTGTAGAGGATCAGGTTCGCCTGCATCCCCATCATGATGCCGTTTAGGATACCTTCTTCGACTTCGTTCCATTTGTATTTGAGAAGGAAAATAGAGACTGCCGCCGCGAAAGCGGCCGAGATGGCGATTGGAATGTGTACGTCGACTTCCCAGATCAGAACTCCGCTGCCGATCAGTGCCGCAGCGAAAAGAAGAACCACGATCGCCTCGAGTAGAGATGGCTTGCGCCCTTCTTTCGTTTCCGACATGAGTTCAAAACCCCCCTTTTCGTTGTTTCGTTCGTTCGCCCGACACATCGGGAGAACCCGTCACTTCCTTTCTCTTGCGACCACCTCCCCTTCCTTGCGATTGTAATTTTTGGAGGCCTTCCCTCGTAATTTATTAGCGCTAAAGCATGTTTCCCCATGAAAATGCTATCTCTTTTTTCGCTTTTTGTCCACGCAAAAGGAACCCATACAATAGGGGCGAGTCGGAAAAATATCTCCCCGAAAAATTTCTTGGGAAAACTTTCGGAAAACAGGTTGCGTTTCGCGACCCTCTTGCGCAGTTTATATAAGTAGAGACGTCTCGCTTTTATGAAACACCCGCGCTTATTCCATCCGACTCCGCGCGCGCAGATGACCCGTTGCAACAACCGATGAAACACCCGTAACGAAGGCAACAGAAACACAAAAAACGCAATACCCGACAAGGAAACGCGAAACGACCGAGGATTTTTGGTGCCGCGCATGAGCAAGCCATGCGTGCGTACCAAAAATCCTCGGTCGTGTTGTGCGATGAAGTGCGCTGAAACTTTTAGTCGTAATGCCCTTTGCAGGAGATGATGAAGATCGTATCCTCCACGATCTTATAGATCAAGCGATCTTTTTCCGTGATCCTTCGGCTCCAGTAACCAGCCAGCTCGTGGCGTAGCGGCTCCGGATTTCCCATACCGTCGTGCCCGTTTCTGTCGATGTCGCGCAATAACGCGTTGATTTTCTTCGCGACCTTTTTATCGCACGCCAGCCAATAGGCGTAATCCTCCCACGCGAAATCCGAGAATTTTTTATTCATCCACGCCCCGCTATTTCGCGTCCGCGAGCGAATCCAGGTCTTCAATGCGTTTCGTCACGACCTGGCCGTTTTCGACTTGATCCCTGGACTTCAAAAGGCGTTCGAGATATTTTTTGTTGCTCGTGATGAAAAGGTTTTCCATCATGTTGTTGTACTGTTCCAAGGATATCAGCACCACGTTTTTTTCGTCCTTGCGCGTGATGATGACGGTTTCGTTGTCGTCGGTGACGATATCACAGTACGCTTTGAAATTGTTTCGCACGGTCGTATAGTTGAGGGCAAGCATGCTTTTCACTCCTCTGTACTGTTTTCAGCACAGTTTATCGTACATTTTTCGCCTTCGCCTGTCAAGCGTGGAGCCTTGTCGTTTCGTCACCTCACGAGCGGGATCGAGACGACTACGATCGTGCCGCCCGCGCTGCGCTTGCCGACCCAGGCGCCGTACTCCCGCCCGAACATCAGTTCGATGCGCTCGTTCACGCTCGCGAAACCGAAGCCTCCCTCCTTCGACGCGACGCCGCCGCCGTTTAGCGTCTCGACCTGCCGCGCGTCCATGCCGACGCCGTCGTCCTCGATGCACAGGATCACGCGCTCGTTTTCGATTCGGCCCGACAGCCGAACCGTCCCCGTGCCGCTGTCCTTTTCGAGAATACCGTGCTGGATGCTGTTCTCCACCAGCGGCTGCAGGATCATTCCACCCAGGACACAATCGTCCATCTCGGGCGGCACGTCGATCTCGAGCGTTACAGCATCCTGGAGGCGGATATTCTGCAGCTCCACGTAGGCACGCACGGCGTCGAGCTCCTCGCCGATCGTGGCGCGGGTGTTCCCCTTGCGCAGTCGCGTGCGGTAGAACTTCACGAGCTTGCGCACAACCTCGACAACGCTTTCGGTACGCCCCTGGCGGGCGAGCCAGCCGACGATATCAAGCACGTTGTAGAGAAAATGCGGGTTGATCTGCGCTTGGTACATGGCGAGCTGTGCTTCCTGGCGCTTGAGCTGCTCGCGGTAGATCTCGTTGGCGAGCGCCTGGTTTTCCTCCTCCAGAAAAGTGAAAGAGCGTTCGATCAGCGCCAGCTCGTCGCGCACGTTCCCCGCCCCGTCTCGAATGAACCCGGGCGACTGCACGCGCGACAGCACGCGCGCGATCTTGTGCTTCATGAGCTTCGAGAAGGCCGCGCTCACGCACAGCGTCAACACGAGCAGCACGAGCACGACGGACATCATCCGGTCGTAGATCGTCTTGCGCGATTTGCTGAACACCTGGGCGGGAATCTTGACGTAAAGCCGCCAGTCCATCTGCAAAAACGGCATGTTGAGCAAAATGTCGCTCGCCGTGGCGATCGGGCCTTCGTTGCGCAGGTCGGCTTTTTCCATGCCCGGGACCTGCCAGATCGTGCGCCCCACTTCGCGGGGGTCTTTGCTGCACATGATGACACCGCTGGGATTGACGACGTAGACCGTGCCGCCCAGGATCCACTCGGCTTCCTGCGCGATCTGCGAGAACAGCAGGACGATATCGATGTCCATCTCGAGAAAACCGATCGGTTCGGCCCGCGACGCGGGGTCGAAAAGCGCGCGCACGGCGGGCAGCACGATCACGTCGGGTGTGATGGGGCTCGTGCGTTTTTCGGGCACCATGAAGTGGATGTTACCGCCAGCGCGAACGGCCGCTTCGTACCACGGCGCTTTTCGCGCGGTTTCCATCGAGAGGACGTTATACGAAGACCCCGTGTAGATACGCGGATGCGACAGGTAGATCCGCACGTGGTGGATCACCGGGTCGTTGGCGGCGAACCACGCGAGCGTCGAGATCCACTCGTACTCCCTCATCTGCGCCACGGATCCCATGCCGCGCGGATCGCGCCGCATGACGTCGCGCAGGTCGTTTCGCGTGCCAAGCTCGTAGAGCACGGCGGTCGCGGCGTCGAACGTCGTCTTGATCTCCCGCACGAGCAGCTCCATGATGCTGTACTTCGAGGCGATGATCTCCTCCGTCAGCAGTTCGGTGGCGTTGTGGTAGTGAAGCACCGTGAAAAGCAGCATGACGACCGCGCACGACAGCACGAAGATCGCCTGGATCTTCGCGATCCACGACATGTTGGCGAGCCGCACGAGCGCGCGCTTCGCGAAACGTTTCATCGCGGCTTCGCGCGGTAGTCCGAGGGGGACAGGTGAAATTTTTTCTTGAACACGCGGCTGAAATATTTCGGGTCGTTGTAGCCGACCTCGACGCAGATATCGGCCAGCGGTTTGGCGCTTGTCTCCATCAGCCGCCGGGCCGCTTCGATGCGGACGTCGTTCAGGTACGTGCCGACGGTCGTCCCGGTCTCCTGCTTGAACAGCAGGCACAGGTACGCGGGCGAGAGATAGACCTCGCGCGCGATCGTGGAGATCAGGAGCTTTTCGTCGTAGCGCTCCTCGACGATCCGCTTGACCTTCTCGACGACCGGATTTTTTTGTGCGTTATTCTGGGGCGGCTCGACGAGTGCTTCCGAAGTATGACGCCCCTCGAGTTCGAACAGCCGCCGCTTTTAAACGCCGCTTTCATGTAATCGACTTCGAGATAGCCGGAGACGAAAAGGATTTTCGTTTGAGGGTATCTGAGCGCCAGCTCCCTGGAAAGTTCGATGCCGTTCATCTTGGGCATGGAGACGTCGGTGACGACGAGGTCGGGCCGGTACCGCTCGGCGATTTCAAGCGCCTGGCGGCCGTTCGAAGCGAGCTCGACGCGCGAGATGCCGAGCCCGGCCCAATCGATGCCGTTTTTCAGGCCGTCCAGGGTGATCGCGTCGTCGTCGACCAGCAAAAGCTTCATCGGTCGGCCCCCCCTCCCTCTCGCTCGGCCGCTTACGATCAACGGCTCGCGCAAATCACATGCAACACACAAAACATTTTACAAAAAATAAAGAGAAGGCGGGGAAAGAATTTTCTCTTCCCCGCCCTTCGAACATTTTAAAAAAGCGCCTTAGCCGTTTTCGACGGCCGTCGCCATGTAACGCCCCGAAACGCTCTTCGAAAAGACGTAGCAGGCGCCGATGCCCGCAATGGCGGCGAACGTAATGTACAGGTTCGGCGAGAGCGAGCCGATCGCGCCGACGATGAAAAGCGCCCGCATCCAGACCGGAATCGGGCCTCGCGCGTACCCCTCGAACGCCCAGCAGACCGCCAGCGTCGCCATCACGCCCTCGACGACGCCCACGAGGTTGGCCGCGAGCGTGGGCGCGTTCCAGAGCAGGCGCGGGTCGTAGCAGAACGCGAACGGGATCAGAAACGCCATGATCCCCAAGCGCACCGCCGTCACACCGGTGCGGTTCGGCGACGATTTCGCGAGCGTCGCGCCGGCGTAGGCCGCCAACGCCACGGGGGGCGTGATCGCCGACAGGATCGCGAAGTAAAAGCAGAACATGTGCGAAGCTATCAGGGAAAAGCCGAGCTTCGTGAGCGCCGGCACACCCAGCGACGCCGCCAGGATGTACGCCCCCGCCGTCGGCAACCCCATGCCGAGCACGAGCGAGATCAGCATCATCAGCACGAGCGCCAGAAACGGAATGCCGTGCGCGACGCCGAGCACCGCGGCGACGAACTTGAAGCCGAAGCCCGTGAGCGTCATGGACCCCACGACGACCCCCGCCGCCGCGCAGGCGATGGCGATCACGGGCACGTTGATCACGCCGCTGTAGATCGCGTCCAGGATTCGCCGGGGCCCCATGCGGTGCGCCGGATCGAAGGCCGAGACGACAAGCGTCATGCAGATGGCCACGCTCGCCGCCCACATGGGCGTGTAGCCCGCGATCAGCATGTACAGGATCCCCACGAGCGGAACGGCCAGGTAGAGTTTTTTGAGCACGGTTTTAAGCGGCGGTAGCTCGCTCGCGGGCATGCCCTTCAAGCCCAGTTTCACGGCCTTCAGGTGCACCATCGTGAAGACGGCCAGATAATAGAGGATCGCCGGCAAAAAGGCCGCCACGATGACCGTTTTAAACGGCACACCCATCAGCGAGGCCATGATGAAGGCGGCCGCTCCCATCACCGGCGGCATGATCTGCCCGCCCGTGCTCGCCACCGCCTCCGTGGCCGCCGCAAAATGCGGCTCGTACCCCACCTTCATCATCAATGGGATCGTGAACGTGCCGGTGCCGTAGACGTTCGCCACGGCCGAGCCCGAGATCGTGCCGAAAAGGCACGAGCTCACGACCGCGATCTTCGCGGGCCCACCGGGCTTCGACCCCGTGAGCGAGATCGCGATGTCCATGAAATACTCCCCGATGCCGCTTTTTTCGAGAAAACCGCCGAAGATCAAAAACAGCACGACGTACGTGGACGACACGCCCAGGGGCACAGAGAAGATCCCCTCGTCGGAGAGGTACTGCAGCTCGACCATCTCGGGCAGCGTGAATTTCAGCGCCTCCAAGACGCCGGGCAGATGATACCCCCACAGCATATACGCCGTGAACGATCCCGCCACGAGCGCGAGCGGCAGCCCCACGGTGCGCCGCGCCGCCTCGAGCAATGCCAGGATCAGGATCACGCCGAGTGCCACCTCGATATTGGCCACCGGGTCGAGCCCCACGAAACGGTTCGCGATGTACGTGAAGTTGAAGATGCCGTAAAGCCCCGGGCAGACCGCGACCGCCGCGAAGGCCCAATCGTACCAGGGGATCCGGTCGCGGGGAGCGCTTTTCGTCATCGGAAAAAGCAGGTACGCCAGAGGAAGGACCCACGTCAGGTGGATCGACCGCTGCAAGTACGCCTCGTAAGCCCCGCGAAACGCCGTGTAGAGGTGGAACACCCCGAGGCCGATGACGTAGTAGTAAACCGCGGTCTTCACACTGCCGGAAAGTTTTCTCATCGCCTCACAAGTCCTCTCTCGCCGCTACTTTTTCATCTTTTCGCTGTAGTAGCGCTGCGCTCCCGGGTGGATCGGGAACTCCATCTGCGTGGAGGCCATTTCGAGCGTCAGAGCCTTGATCGCCGCGACGGCGTTTTCGAGCGACGCACGATTTTCGAAGATCAGCTTCGTCATCGTGTAAACGTCGTCGGCGGCCATGTCCTTCTTACAGATGAGCGACGTCCACGCGCCCAACACGGGGATGTCCTTCGTGACGCACTTGTAGCTGCCTTTGGGGATGATGCGCGACTGCGCGCCGTAACGCGACTGGAGCGCCTTCATCGTCGCGTCGTCCATCGGCAGGATCTCGATGTCGATGCGCGTCTCGATGTTCAGGATGGAGCTCAAGGGCAGGCCCGAGGAGACGATGTACAGGTCGACGTGGTTGTCGACGATCAGGTCCGCGCCCTGCTCGTACGAACCGTACTCGACCTTGCCGCCTTTTTTGAGCAGGTCGTCGACGGACGTGTTGTAAACGTCGAAGACCTGGCGCACGAGGTATTCCGTCACGTTGCCGCGCGCGAGCGTCGCGTAGCGAAACGGCAGGTTCTTCGAGAACAGGTCGCCGATGCCTTTGATATCGTGCTTTTTCGCGTAGTCCTTGCGGATCACGAAGTAGAGGTACTGCGGGTACATGTTGCCGACGAGCGCCACGTTGTCGAACGTTTTGCCCTTGAGGCCGTCCGTGTTCTTGAGCATGCCGGGGAAGATGATCGTGAGCGCGATCTCCGTCTTGCCCGACTGCGTGTTCGCGATGTTAGGGATCGTGCCGCCGGACGTGACCGATGTCTGCATCCCCGCCTTATTGAACAGGTCGGCCATGGCGCCGCCCAAAACGTACCACAGCCCGCCCGCCGAGGCGGTCGCGAAGCGCAGGTGAACGGCCGACGACGCGCACGCCGCCAGCGACAAGATCAAGACGACGATGGAGATACTGGCGATTAATTTTCGTTTCATGAATCGATCGCTCCTTTCGAAATTTTTATCCGGATGATTTTCATAAATTTCATAAAACCCCGCACGGAGAAAGCTCTCAGCCCCTCGAGAACCGATTCCCCCTTTCGGATGGATTTTAACGATTTCATTTTATGGAACGTTTCTCTCCGGGGAGTAGACAATACTCGGGTTCGAGGTGGAGTATTTTGAGGAAAAAATTTTCAGGCCACCCAAGGACAAAAAACGGGCCCGCCGGGAATGGCGGACCCGAACAGCGAAACACAAGCGAACGCAGTTCGCCTCTACCCCATTGCGATCAAACGCTCCAACATCGCCGTGAACGTCTCTGGCACCTGCCCCAGCAGCGTTGCGGCGTACACCTCGAGCCACCGTTTCACATTTTTTGCGGGAATTTTGGATTTTTCGCAATAGCGAGCCAGATACAAGTCGCCTAGCTCCTGATCTTCCAGACAATACGCCACGTACGAGCAGGCGGCGTCGGCCGCCTCCTCTCCGCGGCTGATCTGCAGCAGGTCGATGATCGTGGCGTCTTCGCCGTCGAAAAAGACGTTGTAGACGTGAAAATCGCAGTGGCAGAGCGCCGTGCCGTCCGGCAACGCATCGAGCTTCTCCAGCAGTTTTTTTCTCAGATCGCCGGAAAGGCGCTCGTTGCCGAGAAGGTCGCCGCGAAAACGCGCCTTGATGCCGGCCGCCCACGGTAGGTCGTTATTTTTCTGTACGTCGCACTGAAGCTCCACCAGCCGGTCCATCGCCGCCTCACGCCGCGCGGGATCGTGCAGCTCCTCCGAGAGAGTTCTCCCTCGCACGCGGTCCATGCGCAGACCGTAACGCCCATTCGTCAGCAGCACCTCGTGGATCCTCGGAGAAGGAAAACGCACCCCCTCCAGATTCGCCATGATGAACGCCTCGGCGAAGACGTTCGCCTTCGGGTAGCCCTCGCGATACAGCTTGACGGCGAAGTCACCTTTGGCGTAAACGGTCGCCTGCGAACCGTGCCCCACAACCGGGCCGAATTTTTCTTCGAAAGGGTCCTTCATGCATCCTTCACCTCGACTTTCGTTTTTTCAGGACATAGCGGACATAATCCGGCTGCATGCAGCGCCGTATCAGCACGGCGGCGAGCGGTTTGCCGATCAGGGTTGCGTAGACCGTAATGAAGACGGTGAATTGATAAAAGTTCATGACCGAGAGGCCGAAAAGTTTCATGAGCGCGGGCAGCGCCAGAAACGAAAAAACCATCACGCAGGCGCAGACGAGGCTCGTGAGCGCGGCTCGCCCCATGGGCATCCAGGCGAAACGACGATCCGCGACCGCGTCGTCCGGCACCGCGGGGTTCGACGCCGCGATGCCCGCGTCCATCTCCCGCACGACGCCACTCGTGACGAGCACGCCGACGATCAGCCCGAAGACGAGGCCGGTGATGGGGATGCCCTCCACCGTGGTCGGCGCGATCACGACCGACGCGCCCTCGCCCACCCGCACGCCGCCCAAGGCGCTGCCGATGAGGATATTCATCGCGATGTTGCCGGTGACGCTGCCGTAGAGTTCTTTGAACAGGCCGATCCTCGGCAAGGGGTCCTTGACCCGTTCCGGCGAACAAATTTGTCCGCCTTGCCCGGCTTCGCCATTCGCTCGTTTCGCGTGCGCCCAGTCCGGCTGCACGTAGCGAAAGATGCACCACTCGGTGATCTTGACGCTCAGCACCGTGGCGTAGATGAGCTTATAGGCCATCCATGGCACGAAGGTCATCTCCTGCAGACCGAAGAAATACAAAATGGCCGCATTGGCACCGACCGCGAGCGCCCCGAAGCCGAGCGCGGTGACCGCACCCAGCGCGAAGGGGTTTTGCGGCAGCTTTTGTACGAAGGCGCTTTCGGGCACCTGCGCGGGCATTTCTCCGGCAGCCCGCATTTTTTTCAAGCTCGCGTAGACGATCCCCAGGTCGACCGCCGTCGTGACGAGCGCGCAAAAGAACGAATCCCACAGCACGTCGCGATAGGCGACGCCCTGCCGGTGCAAAAGGGCGACGAACCCCAGATTGATCGCCAGCGTGATCAAAACGGCTCGGGCGTTATCGACGTACGGCAGACCGACCTTTCGCGCTTTCACCACTCCCTTGCAAGCTTAAAAATTTTAAAAATTAAAAATAGGTTCCTTTGGTTTGGTAATTATGACGCCTCTCCCGCGCCATTGCCAGCATTGCCGCCTCCCGGTATTCTGGATCGCACCGCACCCGCTCGGCCCACACGCGGCTCACTTCGGGAAAAACCACGGCAGTTTCTTTGCGCGCGACGGCGTCCAGAATGATTTTCGCAGCGTCCGCGACCGATACGGCGTCATCGGGCACGGAGCCCACGCCCGCAAAAATAGGCGTGGCCACATTACCGGGGTAAATCGTCGTGACATGAATGTTCTCGTCGGCCAGCTCGTAGCGCAGGCACTCGCCGATGGAGGCGACCGCCGCCTTTGTGGCGCAGTAGACCGCTTGGTAGGGAATGTCGAGCAATCCGCCAACGGAAGATGTGTTCACGATCTGCCCGCCGCCCTGTTTGCGCATGAGGGGAACGGCGAAGTGCAGCCCGTGGATCACGCCCCACAAATTGATGTTCAGCACGAAGCGCCACATGTCGAGCGTGATCGTCTCCCAGGGGCACGTCGCCCCCACGCCGGCGTTGTTGAACAGAATATCCAGCCGTCCGTTGTGCCCAGCCGCGCGCTCGATCAACGCGCGCACCTGCTCGGCATCCGTCACGTCGGTGACGACCGTGTGGACGTCGCCGGCGGCGATCTCCTTACGCGCATCCGCCAGACGCCCCGCATCGACGTCGGCCATGAAAACGACCGCCCCGGCCGCCGCCAGGTCCTTGGCGAGCTGCAAACCGATGCCCGAAGCCGCGCCCGTCACGATACATACTTTGTCTTTAAAAGCATCACGCATGCATATTCCTCCCTCTATAAATAACGTATGAAAATAGAATAGAGGCAAGTCCCGCGTCGTGCGTCGTCCACATGGACTATTTTATTTATGGCAGTTTTTCGTTCAGTCTTGCGGCGAGTTTCGCGCGGCGGTCGATGTCGAGTTTTTGAAAGATCGTGCGCAGGTGGGCACGCACCGTGTTTTCCGTCACGCAAAGCAGCTTCGCGATCTCGCCGTTTCGCAGCCCGCCGGCCGCCAGGCGCGCGATTTCGCGCTCGCGCACGGTCAGGGCGTCGGGCAGATCGCCTTTCGACACGGCGTCGTGCAGCGTTTTCCAGCCCACGTCGAGCTGCGCTTTGACCGCGCCGAACCGACCCGCCAGCCAGGGATACTTTTTTCCTTTTTTTTCGATCAGATCTCCGATCAGTTCCGGGAACAGGCGGGAATAGCCCGCGAAATGCATCACGAAACCGTCCGGCAACCCCTTTTCGGCGGCGAGGTCGAAAAACTCGGCGGCGCGATCTCGCTCGCCCATCGAGGCGTATCCGACGGCCAGGAGCATCGGCAGGCCGAATTCGCCGTAAGCCGACTTGCCTTCGACCTCCCGCACCGAAGCCTCCAACATGCCGACAAATTGCGCGAAGTTTTCCTCGTGCAGCAAAAAGACCCCGTGCACATAGAGCGCGTTCAAAATCATCGGGGCCAGCATGCCGGGGGGAAAATCCCTGTTTTTCAGCCAATCGGCGATGCGCGTCTGCGCGCCCAGTTCGACCAAAAGCGATCCGCGCACCGTGTCCAGCACCGAGCGGACAAGCGGCGTATCACGGTCCGCGCCGGAAGCGACACGTTCCATCAGGTCGATCGCGCGCTGCCACCCCGCGGTATCCGTCCTCCAAAGCGCGATATTGGCCAGGATCATGGCGGCGCCGAGCTGAACGATGCTCTGCCGCTTGCCTTCGGCCGCAAACGCCCCCTTGTGGGCGAAAATTTCCGCGTTCGCCATATCGCCCCGCAAATTGGCGAGCTCGGCGCGAAAAAGCGCGTCGGCGCCGCAGCCGTGTCCGTTCGTCAGGCGGGAATAACAATCGATGAACGCTTCGAAGCTATCGGCCTCGCGGTCGGCCTCGCCCACTTTCAAGTGGAACTCCGTCAACTGAAAATAACCGCCGAACGCCCACGGCGCCTCGGGCAGGATCACCCGCGAGCAGGCCCCCTCGAACATCGGCTCGGCGCGTTGCAAGAGGGGGATCATTTCGTCCAGGCGAGGGAAGTGCCGATAGGCCGCAAGCAGCAGCCACTCCGCCCGCAGTGGGCCGCTCGCCTCCAATTGCCCGTCCAGCTCCTCCATCAGATTGCCGAACATCTCTTCTTGGTCCGCTTTGCCCGCCGCTTTGAGCGCCCAGGCGACACGCAGCATCGAGAGGGGATGCGCGCGCCTGATTTCCACCGGGCAGCGCTTCGTGATCGTCAGCGCGATCTCGAAAAAAGGCGTCCCGCCGATTGCTTCAAAAAGGACGCGTGAAAGGTCGAGCGAGAGCACGCGTTCATAATCTTGCGTCCGCATGTGAAAAGCGAGCGCCTCGGCGACGTCGCCCTCGCCCCGCCCCGCCATCGCCGCCAGGGCGTCGCGATCTAACGCCTGCGTCGCGACGACGACGTGCAGTTTCGCGCCGCCGCATGCGAGCAGCGCGGCCCCAAAAGCGGGCGGCAGCGATGCGCCTAAAAGCCAAAAATCGTCGATCACGAGCCACGTCTCGCGTTCGCACTCGATTACGCGCAGCACGTCGCAAGCTTCCTCGATCGTCAGCGCATCCGGCAAACCGATTGCGAGCAGGCGCGCCCCGGCGCGCGCGTCGATTTTTCCGATCTCGCGGCACAAGCGACGAAAGCCCTCTTCCGGCGCTTCGTCGGTGGCCGTAAACCGATAAACGGCCGCCGCGGTTTCACCGACCGATTTTTTTTGCTTTTCTGGCGGTTTCGCCTGTTTTGCCTGCTTCATCTGCGGCCCTTCGCCCACGCGCGCACCCTCCGAAATTCGATTGTCGGACAATTTGAAATTAACACCCGTCATCCAACCGGTCAAGTTTTCACCGCGCCACCGCGATATAATGAGCTTCGAGATGGAAAAAATGCAAAAAATCGCACAGCCCGCCTCCGTTTACCTGCACGTTCCGTTTTGCGCGCGCAAGTGTCCGTACTGCGCCTTCGCCAGCCGCGTCCCGGGCGCGGGCGACGTGGAGCGTTACCTTGCTGCGCTCGCACTGGAGTGCGCCTACTGGAGCGCGCGCCATCGCGAACGCGTTCCGCTCAAAACGCTTTACATCGGCGGCGGCACACCGTCGCTGCTCGGCGAGCGCGAATGGGGACGGTTAATCGACACGCTGGAAAAAAATTTTTCCTTCGAGGCCGATGCGGAGGTGACCGTGGAGGCAAACCCCGGCTCGCTCGCGGCTTTTCACCTGAAGCTCTGGCGCGCGTGGCGCGTCACGCGCGTGAGCGTCGGCGTGCAGAGCCTCGACGACGCGGAGTTGCGCTTTTTGGGGCGCATCCACAGCGCGCGCGAAGCGCGCGATGCACTGAGCGCGTGCGCTGCGGCCGGCTTTCGCACGAGCGCCGACCTGATCTTCGCCCTGCCGGGGTCCGAAGACGTGCGGACGTTCGCCCACTCGATCCGCGAATGCCTCGCGTACGGCACGACGCACCTGTCGCTCTACCAGCTTTCGATCGAACCGGGCACTTCGTTCGCGAATCAGAACTTCCCGCCAGCCGAAGGGTACGCGCAGTACCGCATGGCACAATGGTTGTTGCCGCGCAAAGGTTTTTGCCAGTACGAGATCGCGAGCTTCGCGCAAAGCGGCTTCGAAAGCCGCCACAACCTCAACTACTGGCGATCGGGCGACTATCTGGGGCTCGGCCCCGGAGCGTGGAGCTTCGCGGATCCGTATCGGACCGTTAACGAACCGGACATCGCCCTCTACGCGAAGAATTTAGAAGAAGGAAAACCGTTTTTTACCGTGGCCGAGGATCTGAGCGCGTTCGATGCGACCGGCCGCGCGTGGCACGCGGCAATTCTGGCGCTTCGAACGCGCGACGGTATCGACACGCAAGCGTTTCAAAAAACATACGGCGTCGAGGCGACCGCCGCGCTCGTCGCACGCCTTCGCCCCTTCGTCCCCGATTTTGTCGCCGAAACGAGCGAACGGTTGCACCTGACGCCCAAAGGCATGCGCGTTGCCAACCGCATTTGGCAGGAACTTCTATAGAAGTCGGCGTAAAAAACGGCAAAAAAACATCAAAAAAGCCCCCAAGGATTTTCTCCTTGAGGGCTTTTAGCAGCTAAAACTAATGAATAGCTGGCAAGCGCGTCCTCGCGCTATTTCATGGCTTCGATGCCACCCAGCTTCTCGAGCTGCGCGTCGTTGATCGTGATGGGCGTCTGCGCCTTGAGGCGGTCGATTTCGTCCTGCAAGTAGCGCATCTGCAAGCGCGAGGCGACTTCCTCACGCGCTTCCTCGAACGGAAGCTGGCGCGCGGGGCGCTCTTCGAGCACTTCGATCAAGTGCCATCCGTACTCGGTCTTCACCGGGCCCTGAAGCGTGTTTTTGGGGGCGGAGAAGATGACCTCCTCGAAATCCTTCACGGTCATCCCGCGTTCGACCCAGCCAAGCTCGCCCTTTTGGGCCGCCGACTGCGTATCCTTGCTGTATTTCTCGGCCACGACCTCGAACTCCTCGCCCTTGACGAGCTCGAGCATGACGTTTCCGGCCTCGGCTTCCGTTTCCACGAGGATATGGCGCACCCGCACAGCCGGTGCATTGATGAATTCATCCTTATGTTTGTGGTAGTAGTTTTTAAGCGCCTTGTCGCTCATGTCCCAACCCTGGCTGACCTTGCCCAGATACGCCTTGTAGAGCACCTGGATCTCCTGCCACTTGATCTCGTTGGCGAGCTTGGGGTCGAACTGCATCCCCTGCATGCGGGCGGCGTTCGCGACCAGCACGGCTTCGGCAAGCTGCTCGGCGAGCTGCCGCCGCGCGTCGAGGTTCATCTGCGCGAGCGCCATCGCCGTCATGAACTCCTGCCCACCGGAACTCATCCCCAGGATGTAGAGGGCTTCCCCCTCGTCGATCTTCTCGCTGCCCACCGTCGCAATGGGATCCGCCGCCGCGGCGCCGGCAAAAAACACGCCACAACACGCGACGACCCAAACGAGCTGCCAAAACTTTCGAACCATTCGAACCAACATACGCAACACCCCTCTTCGAACGTACTTTTTCGGATCTTTGCAAACTTTGCAAACAAACCGGGCGCGCCGCAGATCCTTGCGCGGCGCGCCCGGCCAAGGTCTTATTTTACCGCGCTCGATGGCGGTTTGTCATGACCTATTTTATTCCTGTTTCTGGAAGACGAGCTCTGCTTCCTCGAGGTCGACCCGCACGCCGTCGCCGGCGGTCAAGACACCCTCGAGCATCAGGTCCGCCAAGCGGTCTTCGACCATGCGCTGAATCGTCCGCCGCAAGGGGCGCGCGCCGTATTTCGGATCGAACCCCTTTTCGAGCAAAAACTGCCGCGTCGCGTCCGCGATGTCGAGCGTCACGTTCTGTTGCGCCGCACGCCGCGTGACGTCCTGCAGCATGAGGTCGACGATCTTCAGCAGCTCTTCGCGCTCGAGCGCGCGGAAGACGACGATATCGTCGACGCGGTTTAAGAACTCCGGGCGGAAGATGCGCCGCACCGACTCCATGATCGTGTCTTTCATCTTCAACCACTCGGTCTTGCTTTTGCCCTCTTCGCCGTGGCCGATCGAAAAACCCAGCGACTGCCCTTTTTGGATGTCGCTCGCCCCCGCGTTGCTCGTCATGATGATGATCGTGTTGCGAAAATCGACAGCGTGCCCCTGTCCGTCGGTGAGACGGCCATCCTCGAGCAGCTGCAGGAGGATGTTGAACACATCGGGGCTCGCTTTTTCGATCTCGTCGAACAGGATCACGCAATACGGCCTGCGGCGCACCGCCTCCGTGAGCTTGCCGCCCTCCTCGAACCCTACGTAGCCAGGGGGAGCGCCGATCAGCTTGGCCACTTCGTGCCGCTCCATGTACTCGCTCATGTCGAGGCGAATCATCGCATCCTGGCTGCCGAACATGAACTCCGCCAGCGCACGGGCGAGCTCAGTCTTCCCCACTCCCGTGGGTCCCAGGAACAAAAAGCTGCCCACCGGACGCTGCGGATCTTTAAGCCCACTGCGCGCCCGGCGAACGGCGCGCGCGACCGCGCTCAACGCTTCGTCCTGGCCGACCATGCGCTTATGCAGTTCGCCCTCCATGCGCAGCAAACGCGAAGCTTCTTCTTCGGTCAGCTGCACAAGGGGAATCCCCGTCCATTGCGCGACGATATACGCGATGTCCTCTTTGTCGACGACCGGCGTCACCTGGTTGCGCTCGATCTGCCACGCGCGGCGGCGATTTTCGATCTCGCTTCCCAGCTGCATCTCGTCGGTCTTCAGTCGCGCGGCGGCTTCGAAATCCTCCGACCCCACGGCCACTTCCTTCTCCTGCCGAATCAACTCGAGCCGGCGTTCCAACTCTTTGATCTCCTCGGGCAGGTCCATCGTGCTGATGCGCGCGCGCGCCGCCGCTTCGTCGATCACGTCGATCGCCTTGTCGGGCAGGAAACGCTCCGTGATGTAGCGCGCCGAAAGCCGCGTCGCGAAAAGCAGCGCATCGTCGGTGATCTTGGCGCGATGGTGCGCTTCGTAACGGTCGCGCAACCCCTCCAAGATCTTGACCGTGTCCTCCTCCGAAGGCTCCTCGACTTGGATCGGCTGGAATCTCCGTTCGAGCGCCGCGTCTTTTTCAACGTATTTGCGGTACTCCTCCATCGTGGTCGCGCCGATGACCTGGAACTCGCCGCGCGCCAGACTGGGCTTGAGGATGTTCGCCGCGTCGACGGCCCCTTCGGCCCCGCCGGCGCCGACGATCGTATGAATTTCATCGATGAACAGCACGACGCTCTTCGATTCGCTCAACTCCTTGACAAGTCGGCGCATGCGCTCCTCGAACTCGCCGCGATATTTCGTGCCGGCGATCAGGTTGCCGACGTTGAGCTGCACGACCCTTTTGCCGCGCAAGACCTCGGGGATATCGCCCGCCACGATCCGTTGCGCCAGTCCTTCGACGATCGCCGTTTTCCCCACGCCGGGATCTCCCATGAGCACGGGATTGTTCTTCGTGCGGCGGGAGAGGATCTGGACCAAGCGCTGAATCTCCTTGCCGCGCCCGATCACGGGGTCGAGTTCGCCGCGTTTGGCTCGCTCGGAGAGGTCGATCCCCACTTGGTCGAGCGTCGGCGTCTTCGAGACGCCGCCTTTGCGCGACAGGTCCATCGCCGGCTTGACTGTCGCCTCCGGAGCCTCTTGCACCGTTCCCATGAGCCCCGCCTCGACATCCTGTGCCACCCGCTGCAGGTCGACTCCCAGCTCGGTCAGCACCGTCACGGCCATTCCATCCGTCTCGTTCAAAATCCCCAGAAAGAGGTGTTCCGTTCCGACGTAATTCATCCCCATGCTTTTGGCCTTGCGCATCGCCACGTCAAGCACGCGTTTGGCTCGTGGAGTCAGCGGCAGGTCAACGAGCTTGTCCTTCGGCTGCCCCTGCCCAACGGCGAGCTCGATATGCGACCGCAACGCAGCCGCATCGAGCCCTGTGCTCATCAGGACCTTCGGGGCCACCCCATCTTCCTCGGAAAGAAGTCCCAAAAGCAGGTGTTCCGTTCCGATCATATCGCTTCCCAAGCGAAGGGCTTCCCGGTGCGCGAGTTGAATGACGCGCTTTCCTCTTTCCGTAAAAAATTGCCACATCGTTAGACACTCCCTCCCAGGCGGGCTGCAGGCACATCGCCCGACCGCCGGACGCCTTTTTTTCTTTAGTGAAAAACACGAATTCAAATCGGTTATCTGTTATATCGGTATCCGGTTCGTTCGACAAGATACGTCCTTCTCCTTTTTGCGTATTTTCGCCTTTTATTTCGCCCTTTCGAGCTTTTCAAGCGCCCCGCGCACCAATCCGGCGCGTAGCGCGTGACGTTCCTGCGTTTTCAGTTTCCGTCGCTGACGGCCTTCCAGATGAGCCGGTTGGACTGAGAGGATCAGGTGATTCCACTGAGCCGGAGGCATCTTCGGCAAAAAACCGAGATCGCCGCCCATCTTCACACAGGAAAGACCGTCCATTGCCTGTTGCGTCGAGAGCACCCGCGCGAACTTAAGCGTCCCCCAAGCCCGCCAGACCCGGTCTTCCACTTCGACCTGTGCCATGCGATAAAGCTCGTCACGTGCCCGCTCCTCCTCCTGTGCAAGCTTGCGCGCAACTCGCGTCACCTGGCGCATGATCTCCTCCTCGCCAAGTCCGAGAGTAATCTGGTTCGAGACCTGATACAGCCCCGCCTGCGTAAGAGAACCTTCGCCGAAAGCGCCGCGAACCGCCAGCCCCATCCGATTACACTCGCGGATGACCTCCATCATCTGCTGGCTCCACTCGAGCGCGGGCAGATGGAGCATCACGGAAGCCCGCAACCCCGTCCCCACATTTGTCGGACAGGAAGTCAGATAGCCCCATTTTGCGTCAAACGCGAAACCAAGGTTCGAAAACTCCTTGTCGAGCACCGAGGCAATCCGCCACGCTTCGTAGAGGTCAAGCCCCCCCCTGAAAACCTGGAGCCGCAAGTGGTCTTCTTCGCCCACCATCATCGACGCCACCCCAAGCGCGTCCAAAAGGACGAAGCGCCCCGTGCCTCCGCCCGAAAACTGTGGGCTGATCTGGCGATTTTCGATCAACACGTCGCGCGAAAGCGGGTCCAGATCGTCGATATCCCAGCTTTTACTGGCGGCAAGCAGTGGCGTCTTCGCCACGTACGCCTTGACGACCGCCGCCACGTCCAGGCAGACGTTTTCGTCAGCACATGGCGGAAAAGGAAACGCCGCCAGATTGCGCGCCACACGGATGCGACTCGAGAGGACGATCGACGGCAAATCTCCCGCAGCGTCGAGCCAACTCAAAGGATGCGTGGCAAAATAATCCGCGTTCATCGCACTCAGGCCCCCTCGATCGAACGGATTCGGTCCCTCAAAGCGGCGGCTTGTTCATACTCTTCGTCGTGAATCGCCTTTTTCAAATCCTCACGCAAGCGAGACGCCTCCCGATACGTATCCGCCTCCCCCACGCAAGCCACGGATGCCGGCACCGAACCTCGGTGAACGCCCGAACCGTGCGCACGTTCAATAAGGGGGGCCAAAACCTCTCGAAAAGCTTCATAACAGTGCACGCAACCTAGTTTACCCGTCTTGCGGAAGCGCGCGTAATCAAGGCCGCACTTCGGACATGTACCGCCCCCCGTAGGAGCGCCGTATTCTTCGGGTTCGGGCGTCAAGGCATCATGCAGGGAAAACGAGATCGATATCTTGGGGAACAGATTGAGCAAGTGCCCCATCTCCTCCGCGCACGAGCGACATATCTGGAACTCGCGGACCTCGCCGCCCGTTATCTGTTTGACGTGAATCTCAGCGTCTTTTTGGTGACAGCGTTGGCAAATCATGAAACGCGCCCTTCAGACCGTTTTATGCCAACGCCAAGCTGCGCAGCAGGCTCTTCATCAGCTCCGCTCGCTGCAAATCCCTGCGATACGGCGGAATGTCGTACGTTGAACGGGCAATCTCGTCCTGCTTCCTTAAGGCGACTTCCATCAGGATCCGCTCGCGTGCGGAGAGGATGGACCGGTTCTGCAGGCTCGCGAGCAATCGACGGCTTTCCTGTTCCGACATGACGTTGCCCACGAGGTCCTCAAAGTGGACCAAACGTTCCTCGCAATTGTTGAAGCGGAGCTGCATGATGCGGATATAGCCGTTACCCCCGCGCTGGGAGCTCACGATAAAACCGTGCTCCGGCGCAAATCGGCTGCGCAACACGTAGTTGATCTGGCTCGGCACGCATCCGAACTTCTCCGCGATATCCTTCCGTCGAAGCGAGATCTCGTCCTGCGTGGCCTCTTCGAACAAGCTCACAATATACGCTTCGATCGATTTTGTTAAACTCGACATGGATTTCACCTCGATGCATATTATAGTGACCATTATATTGTATGGTCAACATAAGTCAAGCAATCGAAGGGTAAGGGTTTTTACCGGAGTAATTGAAGGATTTGTTCTGCTGTCTGCGGCCTGTGGAAAAAATACCCCTGCGCGTAGGGGCAGTGCAGTCGCTTGAGGACGTCCGCTTGATTCGCCTTTTCGACTCCCTTGGCGACGACGTCGATATCCAAGACCCCCGCCATACGCAGGATCGTCTGCACAAGCACGCTGTCTTCCTCGCGCGTGTCGATGTCCTTGATATAGGCGGAGTCTATCTTGAACTCCGAAACGGCGCACCCTTGAAATTGCATGATCGGGAGATTACCCATCCCCACGTTGTCGATCGAGATACGGTACCCTTTTTCCGAAAGTCCGCGTAAAACTTCGACGTAGGGTTTCGCACTCCCCATGAACGCCCCTTCGGCGACTTCGAGCGTCAGCGCCGAGCGCTCGATCGGAGAGTTGGCGACACGCGACTCCACCATATCGATCAGCAAGTCCTTCTCGCGTAAAAGAACCGAGGAGACGTTCACACTGAGCTTCATGTCCGGGCGAACCGCAAAAATCGCCCCAAAACCTTCGAGGCTCTTCTCCAGAAGCACGGAGGACAGGTCGACGATCAAGTCGAAATCCTCGGCGAACTTTACGAACTCGACGGGCCCCATCTCTGAAAATTCGGGGTTGCGCCAGCGCGTGAATGCCTCGACACTCACGATCGCACCTTTCTCCAGGTCCATGATCGGCTGGAAGACGACATCGAACGCTTTTTCCTCAATTGCGGCACGCAGGCTGCGATGGATCTCGATTCGTCGGAGGTTTCGCATTTTGAGTTCGCTCGAAAAATAGCTTACGCTCTGCGGGCCCATCCGCTTCGCGGCCGTCACGGCAATTCCGCAGTTGACCATCAGCTCTTCCGGCGTCGAACCAGCCTCCGGAGCGATTGCCACTCCTAGGCTTCCCGCAACATGCAGGTCCTGATCGTGAACGTGCAACGGATCTTTAAGCGCCCTCATGATACGGGCCGCCGTTTTTTTGGCTCTTTCGGGAACCGGGCACGAGCTGGAGAGCAGTGCGAACTCGTCTCCACCGAGGCGAAACGCCTGATCTCCCTCTTCGAGCAGCCCTTCGATCCGAGAGGCGACAAGTTTCAACACCGCGTCTCCCGCGCGAATGCCGTACATATCGTTGATCCGCTTGAAACCGCTGACGTTCAGGACAAAGAGTGCCGGCGAGGCATCCGGCTGACGCATCAGATCCGACAGCCTCCGCAGGAGGCTCGAGCGATTGGGCAAACCGGTCAGGAGGTCGCGCAGCCCCATCGCCTCCACTTCGATCTCCCGCCTTTTCGATTCGGTGACATCCTTGAGGGTCACGTAAAATGCCGCATCCGTCCCCTGAATCGAGGGAAGCCGCCCAATACGCCCTCTGAAAAGATATTGCAGGGAAACGCTCTTGCGGATCAGCACCTCGCACGGAGGACCTTCCTGCACGTTCGGGTCCTTTTCCATCCAGCTGTTTTCGCTCATGAACTGTTCGCCCAAGATATCGTAGATGTTAGGGGGGAACTTCGGGTCCAACTGGATTCCAAGCTGCTCAATCGCGGCGCGGTTCGCGTCCACAATACGCCCGGCTGCGTTGAATATCAGGACCACACTGGGAACGCTCTGGAAGAGCGCGTGGATCACCTCCAGACGCGATAGACTAGCGTCCAGATTCCGCTCCGAATCGTTCAACATTTCGCGCTGTATTCCCATCAGATGTTCGAGTTTCCCTTTCGCCTCCGTCAGATCCTTGTTGACCCTCTTCAGACGGTGGGTGTAACGGATGTAAAACAGCACGAACGGGAGCAAGATCGCCCCGAAAAAAACAGCTGTCGCGACGGCCTGCAAAAGGGCCCGCCGCTGGCGAGCCATCAGGAAAGCGATATCGTAATCCACCTCGACGAGATATCTCTTTCCGCCCGGAGAAACCTTCGCGATCGCTCCGGCCCGATAGTCCCCCCAGCGGTCCTCGAATGTCTTGTAAACAACCGTGTCCTTGCGCAACGCCCGCTTGAACTCGTCGGGGATATCCTCGTAGGGGTAGAAGTACCACGATGTGCGCTGTTGCGCCTCTTCGTCCGAAACCGTGGGAGCCGTCAAGTAGTAAAGCCCGTTTTTTTCGACGATCGTCTGGATAAACTTCATGCCGGTCCTGCGGGCGAAATCGTTAACCACGCGCCGGTTCTCCAGTTCCTCCCCGAGGGAAATCGAATGCGCATCCACGGCACGGTCCTGGAAATCGGGGGCAAGCAGGTGCGGCACAGCTTCCGCGACGATCTTGATCCGCTCGTCGACGTCTTGGATGACGCTTGTACGCGCATGTCGCCAGACAACCCAGCAATACGCGGCCGTACACACGAGATAGACCGCCACGAGCAAAACAAAGATCCCGGATTCGTACCTCCGGGGCCCCTCATTCTCCTTCATGGCCCGTTCCCTTTTTCGCCGCGCGCAAACCAAGCACCCTTAACGCGCGTCTCGTCGCCAGCGATCAACCTGGAGAGGTTCGTTCGATGCCGCCAAACCGCCAGAAGAAACAAAAAAATCCCCGCGAGCCAGTACGCCCGATGCATGCCGAACACAGGCATCAAAAGCACACTCGCTCCCAAGGATACAAGTGAGGCCACGGAGACATACCCCGTGCCCTTCATCAACAGATACCAGAAAATGCCCCCCGTGAGCGCGGGGAACGGGTTCAAAAAATCGAAACACGCAAACGCGCCGAAGGTCGTAGCGACTCCTTTTCCGCCCTTAAAACCAAGCCACACCGGATAGTCGTGCCCCAGCACGGCAATCGCGCCGACGAGCGCGAGCAGCCGTTCGTCCATCACTCCGCACGCCATCGCCAACAGGATCGCGACGCCTCCCTTGGACATGTCGCACACGGCCACCGCGATCGCCCATTTCCGCCCCAACACACGCCCCACGTTTGTGGCGCCGATGTTGCTCGAGCCATGCCGCCGGATATCTTCGCCCCGAACGAGGCGGACCGCCACATAGCCCGTTGGGAACGAGCCCAACAGATACGCGAAAAGGATCCATAACCCGCTTGCCACGGACATAGGCCGCTTTCGCGCGTTTGCTTTTTACTTCTTGGCCTTCAACGCTTTGACGACGTCGTCGGTGAGGTCCAGGCCGCCGAAAAAGACGAGCCCTTTATTGAACACTACGGTAACGCCCTTTTCCTTGGCGACTTTTCCGATCGTCTGCGTAACCTCGTCGATCAAAGGACGCATCATCTTCTGCTCCAGCTCGCTCGCCTCAGTTTCCTTGGCGCGATAGATCTGGCCCTTTTTCTCCTCGTCCTTCTCCTTGCTCATCGCGTCCCTGGCCTCTTTGATCTTGGCGTCGGTACCTTGATTGAGCTGCTTGATCGTCTGTTCGTACTTCGGATGCTGCGTGAGGAGATACTGCGGATCGACGAACCCAATCTTCTCCTCCGCCGCCGACGCGACGCCCGCGAGGCAGGCAAAAACCAGCACCCCCGCCAAGACGGCATACAACCCCTTGAGATTCACGACTCGAAACATTCCGACATCTCCCTTCGCTGATTAAAGCTTACAATCATGATAGCGCATTATTTTAGCCGCTCGCCACATGCTTGTCCACGCACAAAATACTGAAAGCGCACGTTTTTCGCGTTATTTTTTCTCGATCTGCCGTAAAAAGGGCGCGACGACGCGACGATTCGCAGGGAGCCAGTACTGCATCAGCGCGCGCTGAAGCTTGCGCTCCGCGACGTCCGGCACATGCACGGACGCCCCCGTGAACGGATCCATCCCCGTGTAGTACATACACGTCGCGAGGGTTCCGGGCGTCGGCGTGAACTCCTGAACCTGCTCGGGCCGCAGGCTGTGCTCTTTCAGGAAACGTGCCAGCACAATCGCCTCGTCGACCCCCGTCCCGGGGTGGGCGCACATGAAATAGGGAACGAGAAACTGTTTTTTCCCGCAAGCGCGCGTCGCGTCGTAAAAACGCCGCATGAACTCCACGAACTTTCGCACGCCGGATTTTCGCATACGCGCAAGCGCCGCGTCGCTCGCGTGTTCCGGCGCGATCTTGAGCTGCCCGCTCACGTGGTGCTCGCACAGCTCGCGCAGGAAAATCCCGCCCGTTTCGGCGTCGGCCTCGATGAAGTCGTATCTCAATCCCGAACGGACGAAGACTTTCTTGACCCCCTCGATCCGCCGCAAGCGGCGCAAGAGCGCCAAGTAGCGTCCGTGCGTCGCGCGCAGGTTCTTGCACGGTTTCGGAAACAAGCACGATTTGCCGCGACACGCGCCCTCGCGAAACTGCTTCGCGCACGCGGGCTCGTGGAAATTGGCCGTCGGCCCGCCCACGTCGTGGAGATACCCCTTGAAGCCGGGCA
>JAVBRL010000081.1:0-4268 GCA_031547985.1 Synergistaceae bacterium | reverse complement strand
TGCTCCTGCCACGACGACCACGACTGATCCTTTTTTAAAGGATCGCGCTTAACGCGCATAAATCGTGGAGTCGCTCGCGCGGCTTTTCGTCGCGTTTTTAGAACTCATCGAGGCCGAAGCGCGGAACCTCAAACGGCAGGTTCTGCGCCTGGGCCTCGGTTTTGTTTTCCTCTTCGTCGGCGGTTTTTTCCTCACGGCGGGCGGCGCTTTTTTCCTCTATGCGATCTATCGCGTCCTCGCCATCCGCTTGGGCGACGTACCGGCCCTGTGCGCGACCGGCGTCGCGAGCGTCTTTTTCGCGCTCGCACTCTTCGCCTTGGCGTTCGGCGGCTCCAAAACCAGTACAGCTCCCGCGCAAACACAGGAAAATCGGGAAAGCCGAGAGAATAAGGAAAACACAGAAAAAACTCCCCATGAGCCAGACGACGCTACCGGAAGCTAAAGAAAAATTCATCCGCGCCGCGGACGCCGCTTGCCCGTCGCACTGGATCAAAGCGCACCCCTTTGGGACGCTTTTTGTCGCGCTCGCCCTCGGCACCGTGGTCGGCACAACCCGCAAACTCAGCGGGACACTTCTGTCGTTGTTAAAAAAACTCGTCTAAAAACAAAAACTTTCGATCCTACCTTCGTTTATCCCGCAGCTTCGTCACCCACGAGCAGCTCAAGAATCTCGTCGTCCGAACTACCAAAAAAAATTCGATCCACGCCCGCAGCGCCTAAGATCGCACCGACGCATCCGCGTTCATACGGCACACCGGCAAGCGCCTCTTCGAGCGCCTCGGTCCCGGCCCCGAAAAAATCGCCGTAGAAGCGGCACGTGGCGATTCGTCCCTCGCGAACGTCGAGCCATGCCTCGAGCTTTCCCCAGGCGAATCGCCTTGCCTTGCGGATCGAAAACGCGGGCGATTCGCCCCAGTTCCACTCCCACGAGGCATATTTTCGGGCGCGTAACTCCTCGATCGCCGCGAAGTCCGCACCTTCGAACGCGAACGATTCGCAGCGCATCCGCGCCCCCAGCGCCTCTTTGAACGACTCGATCGTTATGCCGGGGCAAACGGCTCGCAAATACGGCGCCAGGTTCGTTACGCGGCTTCGCACCGACTTGAGCCCCTTGGACTCGTACTTCGTCTGGTCGACGTTCAGCACCCGTTCGAGCATCGTCATGTCCACGTCGAAAAGCAGCGTTCCGTGGTGTAGCGTCGCGCGGGGCGTCGTGTGTTGCGCAGTGCCGGAAAATTTCATGTCGTCCACCGTCAGGTCATTACGCCCTGAAAGCTCCGCCGGCACGCCCAGTGCGCGCAGGAACTCCACGACGGGGAGCGCGAAACGCGCGAAGTCGATCGCGTTTTGCGAACGATTGGGTACGATGAACGAATAGTTGAGGTTGCCGAGATCGTGATACACGGCGCCACCGCCCGTGATCCGCCGCACGACGTGAATGCCGTGCTCGGCCGCGTACGCGGCGTTGACCTCCTGCGCCGTGTTCTGAAAACGCCCCACGATCACGGACGGCCCATTGACCCAAAGCAGCAGGGCTCCCTCGCCAAGCCGGTCGACGTTTCGAAAGGCGTACTCCTCGAACGCCAGGTTGTAGCTCGGATCATTCGAAGCGTTTTCGATGAAATACATTTTTTTAACTTTCAAACTTTCTTGAAAAGTCCGTTCGGGAAAGTGTTGCGAAGTTTTTCGAGCGTCGCGTAGTGAGTCATGTCGGGATGGATCGGCGTGAGCGAGGCCATGCCGCGCGCGTGCGCCCAGACGTCGCTCCCTTCGTCGGAATCGTCGTCGACACATCGCCCCCCCAGCCAGAAGCGTTCGGCGCCGCTCGGAGTGTGCAGCCGCGAGAACTTGTCCTCGTAAACGCGATAGCCTCGGTGCGTGAGCGCCACTTGCGGTTCGTCCGGCACGTTCGGCACGTTGAGGTTGAGAAGCACTCCCTCCGGGACGGACAACTCCCCTGATTCCAGCCGGTCGAGCAGGCGCACGACGAGGCGCGCGGCCGTTTCGTTGTACGCGGGCTCCTTGGCCGACGGTGGGTCGAGGACCAAAGAAACCGCCAGCGCAGCGCGCCGCAGGATCAGCCCTTCGAGCGCCGCCATCACCGTTCCAGAGTACGTAACGTCGTCTCCCACGTTCGCTCCCTGGTTGATCCCCGAGATCACGAAATCCGCCTGCGGGCACAGCACTTCGAGACCAAGCGTCACGCAGTCCGTCGGCAGGCCGTCGCAGGCGTAAAGCTCCGCGCCGACCGGATACGCCACGTGGTTGATGCGGGGCGCTTTCAGTGGACGGTGCATCGTGATCGCGTGCCCCGTGCTGCTGCGCTCGCGATCGGGAGCCACGACGACGAAGTCGCGTCCGCATGCGCGAAGTGCCGCAGCCAACGCCTGAATACCTGGCGAATGGATGCCGTCGTCGTTCGTCAGCAGGATTTTTTGAATTTTCTTAAGGGAAGTCATGTCAAAAAACGCCTCGCTTTTTCTGAATGAAATTTCCAGACAATTATAGCCGATGGCGATTTTGGGCAAATCGGGGTTGCGTTTTGGACCCTCTTTTCGCACTTTACCTTATAGGGGGGAATTTTATTCAGTTTTCCAGGAGGTTACTCTATGGCCCATTACGAACTTGTGGGATGCCGCATCGCAATCCGGCTATGTGTTGGATTTTCCGCCAACGGCCGCGAACGACACCGGACCGTCTCGATCAAAGGCGTGCGAGCCGACTTGACGGCGGACGCAGTCTGGGCGTTCGTGCACCGGCTCGCGAAACTCCTCGACCACCCGGTCGCGGAGGTGCTGTATATCAAAAAGGAACGGCTGGTTACAGAGGCTTTGCCCTTTGCTTTGTCAAATGAACACGATCCAGGCGAACAGGGAGACGAGCGGGGCCATCAGGATGGGGAAGACACCCAGCAGCATCAGCCCCAGCAGGACGAACATGCCGTAGCGTTCGAGCCAGTGGAATCCGTTCATCCAGTTGTACGGCAGCACGAGGTAGAGCAGTTTCGAACCGTCGAGCGGTGGGATCGGCAGGATGTTGAACGCCGCCAGGCCGATGTTGATGTAGATCATCGCCGTGATGAAACCGCGCGCCCCGGGTGTCTGAAACAGCGAGGGGACCCGCATGGCGAGCTGCGCGCAAATGAACGCCGTGAGCAGGTTGCCCACGATCCCGGCCAGCGAGACGAGCACGATGTCGCGGCGCGGGTTTTTGAAATAGCGCGAGTTCACGGGGATCGGCTTCGCCCATCCGAACCGGAAGACGAGCAGCATCAGCGCGCCGATCGGATCCAAGTGCGCGAGCGGATTCAAGGTCAGGCGCCCCATCATCGCGGGCGTCCTGTCGCCCAGGCGGTCGGCCACGAACGCGTGGCAGTACTCGTGGAACGTGATCGCCCACAGCACGGCGGGGACGCTCAAAAGCAACTCCATCATATCGAAACGACCGAACATGGATGTATCTCCTTTCTAATGCCCCACGAGCGAGTTCGCAACCCAGGCGAGCGTGCGCGCCTCCCCGCGGAAGACTTCACACGCCGTCAAAGGGGGCAGTTCGTACGAATGCAATGCGATAACGCGCGCGCAAACGTCTTTAAATAGCGAACCGAGCGTCAGAAACTCGACTTTCCACTCCGCGTGCTTACACGTCTCGCCCTTCCAAAGATAAACACTTTGCACTTCGCCCACCTGGGCGGCCACCGCAAGCCGTTCATCGACCAACGCCTGAGCGATGCGCCCGGCCTCGTCTTTATTGTCGCAGAAAAAACGCCCCTGCACCACATCGCTCATCCGCGCATACAAAAGCCCGACTTCGCGGCAACGATCTTTCCATTCCTCCAATGTCTCCGCGTCGTTGACAAGCACCTCGTCGGCCAGCGTGCGTTTTTTCTCCACGGGCAGCAGCCAGCGTTCGCGCGTCGACACTTCGTCCGGGCTCCAACCGCGCTCGGCGCTACGTGCGACGCGCTGCTCGAACGGCGCCGTCACATAGACCGCCCGGTCGACCCATTCGCCCACGCCCGCCTCGAAAAGGAGCGGGATCTCCACCACAACCCAGCCGCGCGACTGCGTGACCGCGCGCCCCAGCTCGCGATGTGTCGCCGGGTGGATCAGACCGCCCAAAAAATCGTGGTCCGCCTGCGTGGCGAACGCGCGCCGCGCGATCAGCGCCGGAACGAAACGGCCATCCGGAAAGAGATCGTCCCCCCAGCGACGCATTGCCGCTTCGCGAATCGCGGGGTCGTTCCACTGCGCCTTGGCCACGGCGTC
>JAVBRL010000235.1:0-2598 GCA_031547985.1 Synergistaceae bacterium | reverse complement strand
ATAGACGAGCCCGATGCCCATCGCGAACATAAAGACGGGCGCGGCGAAGGGCGAGCCCAGAAGCTCGATCGCGAAATACGAGCGGTCCGAGATATACAGGTGCTCCGGCGAAATCTGCTCCACTGTGTGAACCAAAATCATGAACAGAATGGAAAGCCCCTTGGCGATGTCGATTTCCAGTTGCCGCCCCGTGTTGACCCGTTCTTTTCCGGTATATAAAATCGTCGACTCCCCCTATGAACTCAAACGTCGTACATCCCCCGGGAACGAACCACAAAACAGGCACATTATAACTTCACGGAAGGCCCTCGTGGGTTCCGAGGCAAAGCTCTGGGCCTTTTGCATTTTGCGCATTGTAATTCATCACAAAAATCGACTGTGCGTTTTATGGCTTTAAATATTTCAAAACGCGAAGCGCAGGTTTAGTATCGTGTGAAAGACCCATCCCAAGGAGGCGTTCGCATGGCTGACTGTCCGAAAGACCACGTCTTTTACCGCAATTTGCACTGGCACTATCCCGAGGTCGTCCGCGGCGAAGGGATCTACCTTTACGACAAAGACGGCAACCGCTACATCGACGGCGCCGCGGGCGCGTCGGTGAGCAACATCGGGCACGGCCGCAGCGAGATTGGGCTTGCGATGGCCGAGCAGGCGGGCAAGATCGAGTTCGCCCACGGCTCGCGTTGGGTGACGGAGCCGACGCGTCGTTTGGCCGAGAAAGTCGCCGCCATCACGCCCCACGCGGTGGACAAGATCTATTTCACGGCCATCGGCAGCGAATCGAACGAGACCGCCGTCAAGCTCGCGCGCACGTACTATCTGGAGCGCGACGGCAAGAGCATGAAATATAAAATCATCTCCCGCCAGCCGAGCTATCACGGCGGGACGATCGGCGGCATGACCTTAAGCGGCAACGCGGGGCTGCGCCGAAACTACGCGCCCTACCTGGGGGCGTTCGGCAAACATATCCCCGGGCCGTATTGTTACCGTTGCCCGTACGGACTCGTGCGCGAATCGTGCGGCGTGCGCTGCGCGCATGCGCTCGAATACGCCGTGCTGCAGGAGGGGCCCGATAACGTGGCGGCTTTCCTGATGGAGCCGATCGTTGGCTCGTCGTACCCCGGCGCCTGCCCGCCGCCCGAGTACTTCAAAGTCGTGCGTGAAATCTGCGACGCGTACGACCTCCTTTTGATCTACGACGAAGTGATGACCGGCTTCGGGCGAACGGGCAAACCCTTCGGCGCGCAGCACTTCGACGCCGTGCCCGACATCATGACGCTCGGCAAGGGCATGGCCGCCGGATACATCCCGCTGGGCGGCCTGGCCGTGCGCGACACGATCTACAACGTCGTCAACGCGGGTAGCGGCAAGTTCGTCCACGGGCACACGTACGGCCACCACGCGCTTTCGTGCGCGGCCGGCTGCGCCGTGCAGGACGTCTACACGCGCGAAAACCTGTTCGAAAACGCGCGTGCGATGGGCGAATACCTGGGGACGAAGCTCGAGGCGATGCGGAAATACCCGATCGTCGGCGACGCGCGCTACTTCGGGCTGATGACGGGCCTCGAGTTCGTCGAGGATCCGAAGACCAAAAAGCCGTTCGAGCCCGCCAGGCAGGTGGGGGAGTGGATCACCGTCAGGGGGCTCCAGAACGGGATCGTGCTTTACACGGGTGCGGGTAGCGCGAACGGCAAATACGGGGACCACGTGATGATCTCGCCCCCCTTGATCATCACGCGCGAACAGATCGACGATTTTTCGGCGCGTTTGGACGAAACTCTCGACGCAGCGTGCAAGAACTTCTTCGCATAGAAACACTTTAGAGACGCGCCGTCTCGTCAAAAAGCCGCCCCTCCGCCGACATCAGGCAAAGGGGCGGCTTTTTTGTGTTTTTCTACAATAACCCCAGCGTCTTCAGGCATTCTCGCCCGACCGAGGCGCGTTTAGCAGCGTCGTCGGGCGACAGCAAGTCGATGTTGAGGGCGAACGAATAAATTTTCCCCGCTTTTTCGACCCAGCCGACCCACCAGCCGACGGGCGGCGACTCAGAAGCTGCCGTGCCGGTTTTGGCGTAAAGCGCCCATCCGTCGCCCGTTTCCTGCTTGACGATTTCGCGCGTGGCGGCTTGCGTGGTAGAAGGAAACGGCAGTTCTCCCCGTGCCAGGCGGGCCAAAAAGCGAGTCTGTTCGATCGCGCTGATCTTCAAGGGGCCTTTGAGCCAAAAAACATCCACGACGTCGCCGATTTGGCGGTTGCCGTAGGCGAGCTTTTCGACCTGCGTGCGCATCATATCGATCCCCACGCGGCGGGCCAGCTCCTGATAGATCGGGATGTTCGAGATCCGGATCGCCTCGCGCAGGCTCATGTCGCGTTCCCACTCCGCGACCGGCTGAGGCTGGCCGCCGTATGGCAGCACCTCGTCGACGCTCTTGACGGCGCCCACGGCGAGGCCTATCAGCGTGTTGGGAATCTTGAACGTCGAGGCCGGAAAAAAACGCGCCGTCGCGCGAAGCCGGTCGTGCCCGACGAACGTGCCCGCGTCCGCGTCGTAGAGCACGAACGTCCCGTGCACGTTCCCTCGCGCGAAAACGGTTGCCA
>JAVBRL010000171.1:0-20414 GCA_031547985.1 Synergistaceae bacterium | reverse complement strand
GTTGGCGGGCGGGGTGTGCCTGCACTTGCGCTGTAAAAAAGCGACCCTGACGGAACAATAAATACGGGTCCCGGGGCTTCGCCCCGGCCCCACCAGGGGGCAACGCCCCCTGGACCCCGTTTCTTTAAAAGCCCCTTCGGTGGAGCATCTTGTCGATGTTCGCCCGATAGGGGCGCAGTTTGCGCGAGAAGTAAAAAGAGATCGAAATACAGAGAGAGCCGCTGATGAAAAGCGCGGGCGAGGTCCCCAGGATATCCCCCAAAAAGCCGATCACGAGGCTGCCAAAAGGAGAAACCCCCACAGCCGCGAGAATATAAAGCCCCATGAGCCGGGGGCGTTTCGCGTCATCGACCAAGGACTGCAGCAGCGTGTTGCACGAGATCATGCTCGAAACCATGCAGAACCCCAGCACCGGCAGCACGACGATGGCGGCCGTCGGCGTCCGGCACAGGGCAAACGCGGCCTCCGAGAGGCCGAATCCGATCGCCGCGCGCGGAAGCCAACGGTCGAGGTTGCGCGGGCTTTTGCGCGCAGCCATGAAAAGCGAGCCCAAAAGCGCCCCGCCGCCGGTGGCGGCGAGCAGATAGCCCATCGTCCGCGAGTCGCCCATCAGCACGTCGCGCGCCATCGCGGGCATGAGCACGATATACGGAAACCCGAAGATACCGGAAAACGTGATGAGAAGCAGCACGTAACGATAGGGCGGGTAGCGCCCCACCATGCGAAAACCGCTGCCGTATTGCCGCACGAGCCCCGCGAACGATTTTTTGCGCGTCGCCTCATGCGCGCGCGGCACCCGCGAAAGGCGCATCACCCTGAGCGCGCCGAGCGTGACCAAATAAGAGACGGAGTTGAGGAAAAAGCAGACCGCCTCGCCCACCTTGCTGATCACGATGCCCGCGAACGACGGCCCCAGCAGGCGCGCGACGTTGAAAAGCGAGGAGTTGAGCGCAACGGCGTTGCTCAGGTCCGCTCGATCCTCGACCATGTACACGACGAGCGACTGGCGGATCGGCATGTCGAACGCGTTGACGATCCCCAGAAACGCGCCCAAGAGGATCAGCTGATCGAACGTGATCCACCGAAACCACGTGAGCACGGCCAGCACGAACGCCTGCACCATGCACAAGACCTGGCTCACGAAAAGCGCCTTGCGCAGATCCCAGCTTTCGATCAGCGCCCCGGCCAGCGGTGCCAGAAAGGCGCTGGGGATATACGCCACGAAATCCATGATCCCCAAGGCTTTGTTCGCTCCCGTGAGGTCGTAGACGAGCCACCCCATCGCCATGCGCTGCATCCACAACCCCGTCATGGACACGGCCTGAGCGAAGAAAAAAAGCCGATAATTTCGGCTTCGCAAGGCCCTCAGCGAATCCGGAATGTAAGAATGCTGCATCGTCTTTTTGCGCCCTCTTCCTGCAGAAATCGCGTGATCAATTCGCCTTGCGCCCATTGTAGCCGTTCGCGCGGGAAAAAACAAAATGGGGTCGCCACGGAAGAGACAAATCGTTTAGAATAATTTTCGCGAGGTGATGTTCATGAGCGAGAAAGAAGCGAGCACGAACCGCATCCGACTTTGCGCCCAGCGTGCGGACGAGTTGATCGAAACGCTCGCCGTGCTGGCCGATCGCGCCGACGACGCCGCCGGCAGCGGCAACAAAGATGTCGCGGCTTACTACGAAGAGGAGTTTACGAAAAGCTCCGTCGAGTTCATGGACGGGGTCGAGACGATCCTCGACGAATGGCACGCGCTGCGCGGCGGCAACGGCACGCGCGACGCGAACCGCCGCCTGTCGCCCGACGAGATCTCCGATATCGACAACGTCGTGGAGTCGCTCACCGGGACGCCTTTCCCCACGCCCAAGCCGCAGCTCACGAAAACGCCCGGTGCCGCGATAACACCTCAGGAGCCCGCCCCGCAGCCGCTCCATCGCCCTCAAAAATCGCGCCACAAGCTCGACGTCGAGGGATAGAAAAACCAAGATCCATAAAAAAAGCCCCCGCGCCTTACAGGGGCTTTTATTTATGACTTTTCGCGGTCAGATTCCGACCAGAATGGCGCCGCCCACGACGAGCAGGCCGCCGATCCACTGGATCGGGCGCAGTTTTTCCTTCATGAAGCGCGTCGCGATGATCATCGTGAAGATGGGGCTCGACGCCGTGATCGGAACGATCAGGGTGACGCTCGCCAGTTTGAGACACCACGTGAAAAGAAAATTAGCGAGGGCGAGCACCAGGACACCCGCCGCGACCAGGTACAGAAGCGAAGTCCATTTGATACCGCGTTCGGCGAGCGACTTTTTCCGCCCTGTGCGCCGCTGCCAGATCCAGATCGCCCAGCTCGTCACCAGCAGCGAAACCGAGCGCACGAAATTGAACGTTCCGGGGCCAAGTGCGCTCGTTTCGAGCAGCCACTTGTTAAACGGCGAGGCCAACCCCCAGAAAAAGGCCGTCAGCAGCGCCAGGAACAACCCCTTCGAGATGTCGGACAACGCGCGGTCGTGCGCTTCCGCACGAGCCGGACGCCGCGAGGAAAGTTGGACCAGGACGAGTCCCGCGATCACGGAGAGCGTTCCCGCGAGCCCCGTCATCCGCAGCTTCTCTCCCAGGAAGACGACAGCTCCCAGGATCGCGACCAGCGGATAGCAACAGGCGATGGACATCGCCAAGCTCGCGCCCGCGTGCCGCACCGCGGAGAAAAAAAGCGTGTCGCCGATCACGAACGAGATCGTCACGTTGAGGAAAAAAAACGGGATCAAGAAAAACCAGTGGGGAGAAAATTGAAACCCCTCCACCATGCCGAGGCAAAGCGCGGCCGCCATGTAGCCCAGGCTGCGAAACGGGTTGGAGTCGTCCGGGTCGGTCCCGCCCTGCATGCTTTTTTTCTGCAGCAGCGGCGAGAGGCCCCACAAAAACGCGATCATCACGGAGAGCAAAAACATCGATAAGGGCATGACTTCCGCCTACTCCCGAAACAATATTCGAAAACAGTGGGGCGCCGCCCCACCCCCCGGCAGGGAGCGACGCCCCCTGCACCCCATTCATTTAGATCCCCACCAGTATAGCGCCTCCGACCACGAGCAGCCCACCCGCCCATTGCAGCGGGCGCAGTTTTTCCTTCATAAAGCGCGTGGCGATGATCATTGTGAAAATGGGGCTCGAAGCGATGATGGGAGAAATGCGCGAAACGGGCGCCAGCTTGATACACCACGCGAACGCGTAGTTCAAAACCCCGAGCGCGAGAACGCCCCCCAAAACGAGATACCCGATCGCAATCGGCCTGACCCCGCGCTCGGCAAAGGAGCCCTTTCGTCCCGTGCCGCGCTGCCAGAGCCAGATCGTCCAGCTCACGGCCAGAAGCGCGATCGCGCGGACGAAATTGAAGGTTCCCGGCGGCATCGCGCTTTTTCCGAGCAGCCATTTGCTGAACGGAGAGGTCCCGCCCCAGAAAAGCGCCGCCAGGAGCGCGAAAAGAATCCCCAGGGAAATGTTGGAAAAATCGCGCGCGTCTTCCTCTCGCGGAACGTTGCGCCGCGACGCCAACTGCACGAGCAAAAGCCCCAAGACGACGGCGGCCGCCCCAATCATTCCCGTGTATCTGAGTTTTTCGCCCAAAAAGAGAACGGCTCCCATAATCGAGACTATTGGATAGCAACAAACGACCGCCATCGCCAAGCTCGCACCGGCATGCCGGACCGCCGAAAAAAAGAGCGTATCGCCGACGACGAAGTTGGTCGTCACGTTCAAGACGAAAAGCGGAATCAGGAAAAACCAGCCGGGTGGGAAATGGAACCCCTCTATCATCACGCAAGCCAGCGCCACCGGCAAGTAGCCTAACGTTCGAAACGCGTTGGAGTCGTCCGGAGACGTCCCGTACTGCATACTTTTTTTCTGGAGTAAAGGAGAGACACCCCCCAGAAACGCGCACATTATAGCGAGCAGAAAAACCGCCAACGGCATGGCTTCGCCAACTCTCGGGGAAATTTTTCACCGCCCCTTTAAAGGGGGCGCGGGGGAGAAACTCCCCCGCAAAAAAAGAGCCTTTTTTAAATTTAAAAAAGGCCCAGCTTTTCGATCGTCTCCATGTCCTTGTCGCCGCGCCCGGAGAGGTTGACGAGCACGACCTCATCGGGTGCCAGCTTCGGCAGGATGCGCAACGCCGCCGCGATCGCGTGGGCGCTTTCGAGCGCGGGGATGATCCCCTCGTTCTTGCAGAGGAACTTGAACGCCTCGAGCGCCTCGTCGTCCGAGACGGCCACATATTCGGCGCGCGCCGAATCCTTGAGGAACGCGTGCTCCGGTCCCACCGCCGGGTAGTCCAGCCCCGCCGAGATGGAGTAAACCGGCGCGGCTTCCCCCTGTTCGTCCATCAGGACGTAGCTTTTATATCCGTGCAGCACGCCGGGCTTGCCCATGCAGAGCGTCGCTGCGTGGTCGCCGTAGCTGAGGCCCCGCCCCGCAGGCTCCGCTCCGATCAGTTTGACCGATGGGTCGCCGATGAAACCGGAGAAAAGCCCGATCGAGTTGCTCCCGCCGCCCACGCAGGCGATCGCGTAGTCCGGCAAACGCCCGAGACGCGAAAACATCTGGAAACGCGCCTCGTTGCCGATGACGCTCTGAAAATGGCGCACCATCGTCGGGTACGGGTGTGGCCCCACCGCCGAGCCTATTAGGTAGAAGATCGACGGATCGGAGATCAGGGCGCGAAGCGCCACGTCGACGGCTTCCTTAAGCCCCTTGTTTCCTTCGTCCACCGCCACGACCCGCGTGCCCAGCGCACGCATCCGCAGGACGTTGGGTGCCTGGCGCTCAATGTCGAGCGTCCCCATGTAGACGTCGCACTCGAAGCCCATCAATGCCGCCACGGTCGCGACGGCGACGCCGTGCGAGCCCGCGCCCGTTTCGGCGATCAGCTTCTTCTTGCCCATTCGCTTGGCGAGCAGCGCCTGGCCGATCGTGTTGTTGATCTTGTGCGCACCGGTGTGGTTCAGATCCTCGCGCTTGAGGAACAGCCGTCCGCCGCCCAGGATCCGCTGCGTGTTACGGCACTCCGTGATGGGAGAGGGACGCCCTGCGTAATCCTGCAGCAATTCCATGAACTCCGCGTGAAACGCCGGGTCCTTGCGCGCCGCCTCGTAGGCGTCGGCGATCTTCTCCAGCACCGGGCAAAGCGCCTCCGGCACGAAAACTCCGCCATACTCTCCAAAATACCCTTTTTTCGTCTGCTCCGCTGTGCTCTTCACGCTCATCTCAAAAATACCTCCCCTTTTTGTTTTCGCGGGACAATCCGCGATTTGGAAAACACGAAAAAGCCGGGAGGGTGTCTTTTTAAAACCCTCCCGGCCTCAATCGATTCGAAAAAACACAAACGAACAAGGACCGGGTTCAGCCGATGCGCCAAGCCCATCCCTTCAACGTAAATTTGTTCATAACAACCGTTGGGTGTTTCCTGTCCGCCCGTTTCATAGTAAACGCAGTTTACGGGAAAGGTTCGAAAGTTGTCAAGCGTTGCCGGACATTTCATCGCTTAAAAAGTTGCGAACGCACACGGCGTAACCTTTTTCCAATGTTTCTGGTATTTTTGAAATTTTTTTCTTGACACGCTTTTCATTACCTGTTACACTCCCGCTCAATTAAATATTGCGTAAAGGCGATGACCCAAGGCGCCGACTTCAAAAGACGACCGACAGAGAGAAACGTTCACCGGCTGAGAGACGTTTCGCGGCACCGTCGAACGAGGCCCAAAACTTGGCGAGCTGGGGCGGAAACAGTGTTCCAATGCTGGTAGTACGCTCACGGAGTGGGCTCACGTGATAGAGCCTCAAAGCGGGGAGTTTCCGTGTCATTCACACCGGACTCTCAAGCAGGGTGGTACCGCGCGTCGTCAATAGCGGCGCGTCCCTGATCTGTTCGGGGACGCGCCGCTTTTTTTATATTCACATCATAGGAGGAGGAGTTTTTCATGCAGACACGAAACAACACGACGCTTTTTGCGGGAACGGGGACCGCGCTCGCCACGCCGTTCGAGGAAGGCCGGGTCGACTACACGGCCATGGGACGGCTGATCGATTGGCAGATCGACCAGGGGATCGATTTCCTGGTCGTTCTGGGAACGACCGGGGAGGCCCCGGCCGTATCGGAAGTGGAGCGCCAGGGGGTCATCAGTTTCGCCGTCGAACGCGCGGCAGGACGTGTGCCCGTGGTGGTCGGAACCGGCGGCAACAACACGGACCACTCGATCCACAACTGCCTCGAGGCGCGCGCTCTGGGCGCTCAGGGAGTCCTGATCGTCACGCCCTACTACAACAAGCCGACGCAGGAGGGGCTCTTCCGCCACTACGAGACAATCGCCCGTAAAGTGGACCTCCCCATCGTCCTCTACAACGTCCCGGGGCGCACCGGCGTCAACCTGCTACCGGAGACGGCCGTCCGTCTCGCGGCGATCCCGAATATCGTCGCCCTGAAGGAGGCCTCAGGCAACCTCATGCAGGCCGAGGAAGTCATCACGGCGTTGCACGCCACGAGGCCCGACTTCGCCGTGCTCTCCGGCAACGACGACCAGGCGTTCCACATGGTCAACAGCGGCGGACACGGCGTGATCTCCGTACTTTCGAACATCACGCCCGCACGCACGGCGCGCATGATCTCGCAGGCGCGCGCGGGTAACGTCGAAGAAGCCCGCGCCATTCATCACGAACTGCTGCCGCTTATGCGCAGCCTCTTCATGGAGACGAACCCCATGCCGGTCAAGTACGCGCTTTCGCGCCTGGGCTTTTGCGAAAACCGCATGCGCCTGCCGCTCGTCGAAGCTTCACCCGCCTGCATGCGCCAGATCGACATCGACCTCGCACGCTGCAACGTCACGGCGAACCAGGTGGAGGGGGAGTCGGCGGCATGAGGTACGGACTGATCGGCTATACCGGCCGCATGGGAAAGGAGCTTTCCACGCTGCTCAGTGAGAACGGACACGAGCTCGTGCTGACGGTCGACGAAAACGAAGAACATGTCGCCGGAGCCCCGCAAGTCATTCTCGATTTTTCGCTCCCCGGCGCGCTTGCTGCGACGCTGCGCCACTGCCGCGAGCACGGTTCGGCCCTCGTGATCGGCACGACGGGGTTTAGCGACTCGCAGCTCGCGCAGATCCGCGAGCTCGCGCAAAGCCGGGCGGTCGTCCACAGCTCGAACTTCGGCATCGGCATCAACATCCTCGCCATGATCCTCAAGGACTATTCGCAAATGCTTTCGGATTGGGAAGTGGAGATCGAGGAGACGCACCACAACCAGAAAAAAGACGCGCCTTCGGGAACGGCGCTCATGCTGATGGCGGCGACGGGACGCACGTGTCCCGCGCATTCGCTCCGGCTGGGGAACCTCCCCGGCGACCACACGGTCCATTTCGCGCGCACGGACGAGCTACTGACGTTTACGCACCGGATCGTCAACCGCGGTCTGCTCGCGCGCGGGGCGTTTCAGGCGGCCGAGTTCGCGCTTACGGCCAAACCGGGCTACTACACGTTCCAGGACGTCCTGGCGACGAAACGATAGGGGGAGTTCGAGCATGTCGACGCAAATGGACACGGCGGCCGTTATCCGCCTGATCAAGGAATCCGTTAAAAAGACGAACACACGTGCTTTTTTGGCGGGCGATCTGGAGGCCATCGACTGGTCCGCGGCTCGTGAATTTTCAGTCGTGCGGGGAGCGGATTTCGCCACCGTGACCGGCGACTATCACGCGCTCGGCCGTTTTATCGCATCAAACGAAAAGTACCTGAAAAGCTACGAGATCGAACCGCCCCGCGCGCGCAACTCCGCCGTGCCCATGGCGGACCTCTCGCGCTACGACGCGCGCATCGAACCCGGCGCGGTGATCCGCGATATGGTCGAGATCGGGAAAAACGTCGTGGTGATGATGGGGGCCGTGATCAACATCGGCGCTTCGATCGACGAGGGGACCATGATCGACATGAACGCCGTGATCGGCGGCCGCGCCGCCATCGGCGCGAGATGCCACATCGGAGCCGGCGCCGTCGTCGCGGGCGTCATCGAGCCCGCCTCGGCGCAGCCCACCGTGATCGAAGACGACGTTTTTATCGGGGCCAACGCCGTCTTGCTGGAGAGTGTGCGGATCGGGCAAAAAGCGGTCGTCGCGGCCGGAGCCGTCGTGACGGCGGACGTCCCTCCCGGAGCGGTCGTCGCGGGGTCGCCCGCGAAAGTCGTCAAGATGGCTGACGCCAAAACGCAGGACAAAACCGCCCTCGTCGAGGACTTGCGATCGCTCTAGCATCTTTGGTCGTAACTACCGATAACAGGCCCGCGCCCGCACGGTATGATTTTCGCATCTGTCTGGAGGTGAGGAGATGGATGCGGTAAAAATTCGCACGATGCAAAGCGGGGATATCGAACGCGTTTTGGAGATCTACGGCCAGGGCATCGAGACCGGCGACTCGACGTTTCAGTCTCAAGTTCCGACGCCGGAGGTGTGGGACGAGGCCCATATGGAGCAATGCCGCCTCGTTGCGGAAGCGGACGGGAAGGTTGCCGGCTGGGCGGCGCTCACTTGGGTCAGCGACGGCTGCGCCTACAAAGGCGTTGCCGAGGTGAGCATCTACATCGACTCGGCGCACCATAGCAAGGGCATCGGCAGAAAATTGCTCGAAGCCGTGATCGAAAAATCGGAGCAAGAGGGACTATGGACCCTGCAGGCCACGATTATGGAGGGCAACACGGGAAGCGTGAAGATCAGCGAACGCTGCGGTTTTCGCCTCATCGGGACGCGCGAGAAGATCGACCGAGACATCCGCGGCAAGTGGCGCGACACACTCTTTTACGAACGTCGCAGCAAGGTCGTCGGCGTCTAGGAAGCGGGAGACCATGATGCGGGGGCGAGCGACGCTCGCCCCTCATTCTATTTTTTGCGACGGAGCCTGGTCCGGTGACTCGGGGGACGGGCCGCCGGGGTGGAGGATCTCAAGCAGCGCGGGCACGGCGAGGAAATCGTTTCCCTTCGCGTAATCGAACGCGCACTTTCCGTCGGCGTCGCGCGCGTTCACGTTCGCCCCGAGGTGCACGAGCTCCTCGACGACCTCCGGGTACTCCGAATAACGCGCGGCGGTGATCAGGGCGGTTTCGCCGAACGCATTGACTGCGTTCACCGACGCGCCCGCGTACACCAGCACGCGCACGACCTCCCGGTTGCTGCTGTAGGCGGCGGCGATCGAAAGCGGCGTCCAGCGGCGGTGCCCTTTCGTATTCTGGACTTTCAGGTCCGCACCGTGTTCGAGCAGTACCGTGTGCACTTTGGGATTCGCGTTCGTCTGCGCCGCGAACAGAAGCGGCGTCCACCCCAACTTGTCGGTCGCGTTCACGTCGGCCCCACTCTCGAGCAAAATGCGGATCACATCCGAGTCGGGGTTGCTCTGCGCCGCCACGATGAGAGGGGTCCATCCGTCGGCATCGCGCTCGTTCACGTCGGCCCCGTTTTTGATCGCGCGCCGAACAATCTCCGGCGACCCCGTCGCGCAGAGTTCGAAGAACACCGAGTAGCTCTGAGCGAGTACGACGACCGGCGATACGATCAACCCGAGCAGTGCTAAAGCCAGAACGAACCTGCGGCGCGCGAGGTTCTGCAACGTCATCTTTCGCATCTCGTTCCCTCCTTTACAGCGGCATACAAAATACAGGACTTGCCTATCATTATAATGTAAAATCGAACCGCATACGTGGCTCGTATGCCATTCGCTCGACTCCCAAGGAACGAGGTGGATACGTTTGATCATCAACAACACGATTGCCGGACACAGCCGGATCGAAGCCGTCTTCGAACGGCGCTTCAAGGAAAACCCGGATGGGGCATGTCTTTGGTGGAAAGGATCGTGGTGGACGAACCGCGATCTCATGGACCTGACGCTCGCGTGCGAAAATCAGATGCGCGAAAACGGCTTCTCGGAGGGGCAGCGCATCGCCGCCCTGGCTCCCAACTCCCCGCTCGTGCTCGCGCTTTCCCTCGCCTGCTGGCGTTTAAAAGGCGCTTTCGCACCCTTGAACGTCCGCAGCGGCAAGGAAAACCTGCGGCGAACGCTCTCGCTGCTCGACGTGCACGCGATCGTCGCCCCCGAAGAGGGGACGGAATCGTTCGCCGACCTCGAAGTAGACGGGATTTCCCCCGTCGCCTGTGCGCTCGACAAGCCGCTTCCTCCCTACAAAAGCCGCACGGGGCAACCGGAAACCCCGTCGATGTGCCTCGTCTTCTCGACATCGGGAACCACGGGCCTGCCGAAGGCCGTCCCCATCTACCACACCAACACGCTCGACAATGTTCGCGGGCTGATGGAAGTCCTCCCCGACCTGCAGCCCGACAGCAACCTCTTAAACGTGCTGCCCAACTTCCACACCCTGGGCTACAACGTCGCGGGCATGCTCTCCCTCCTGGGCGGCATGCGGCAGACGATCCTCTCCAACTTCGTCCCCGTCGACAAAACGCTCGAGGCGATCCGCACCGCCGGTGTGGACGTCCTCGTCGCCGTGCCGACGCTGCTCAATTTCCTCGTCGGGGGTCTCGAAAAGGTCGACCAGCGCCTCGGCACCATCCGGCTCATCGTCTGCGGCGGCGACCGCCTGAATCTGCAGCTCGACGAACGCTGCAAAACGCGCCTCGGCGCGCACATTATCGAAGGCTACGGCCTCACGGAGTGTTCTCCCGTCGTCTGCGTCAACCGTACCTACCCGACGCGCAAGCTCGGCAGCGTGGGACCGTTTTTGCCGCGCTACGAACACCGCCTCCTCGACGGCGACGGCGGCGCGGTACCCGAAGGGCACGACGGCGTGCTGTGGGTCCGCGGCCCCTCGGTCACGTCGGGCTATTTCCGCGACGCGGGGCAAAGCCAGGGACGTTTCCAGAACGAATGGTTCAACACCGGCGATATCGTCAAGGTCGACAAGGACGGCTACGTAACGATCCTCGACCGCGCGACCGACATCATCATCGTCGGCGGCTTCAACGTCTACCCGCAGGAGGTGGAGCTCGTCCTGAACGAGCATCCGGCCGTTCTCTCGTCGGCGGTCGTCGGCGAGCGCAACAACATCACCGGCGAGATCGTGCGGGCCTTCGTGATCTTCAAAGAAGGCCTGTCCGCGACGCCCAAGGAGCTGGCGCTCTTCTGCAAAGATCGCCTGAGCCACTTCAAGGTCCCGCGCAAATTCGAATTCCTGGACGAATTCCCGCTTTCCGGCTCGGGAAAAATCCTTCGAAGGGAGCTGCGCAAACGATGACCGCACTCACGCCGCACGAATACCCCACGCTCACGATCGACCTCGCCAAGATCACGTCCAACACGCGCAAAGTGGTCGACGCGTGCGCGAGTAAAACGGGCCAAAATATCCGCGTCTGGGGCGTGACGAAGGGGCTTTCGGGCAACGCCTCGGTCGCCTGCGCCTTCCTGCGCGGCGGCGCGAGCGGCATCTGCGACAGCCGCATGAAGAACATCGCCCACATGCGCGCTTCGGGCGTCGAGGGGCCGTTCATGCTGATCCGCATCCCCATGCTCTCCGAAGTCCCCGATCTCGTCAGCCACGCGGACTATTCGTTCATCTCCGACCTCGGCACCTTGAAGGCGATCGCCGAATGCTGCACACAGATGGCCCGCGAACACCGCGCCGTGCTGGCGCTCGACACGGGAGACCTGCGCGAGGGTTTTTGGCCGGACGAGCTAGGAAATACGATCACCGCCATCAAGGAAATCCGCAAGGACAACCCGCTCCTTCGTGTCGTGGGCGTCGGCACCAACTACGCCTGCGCGAGCGGCGTGCTCCCCGACGACGCGAACCTGGCCGTGCTGCGCGACTGGTCGCGCGCGCTCGAAGAGCTCTCGGGAGCCCCCTGCGAAATCGTCTCCGTCGGCGGCACCGTCTGCCTGAACTCGATCTGCGAGTCGCGGATCCCCGAAGGGGTCAACATGGTGCGGCTGGGGGAATCGTTGCTTCTGGGCACGGATACAGCCCGCCAAATCACGTTCGACTGGCTCGAACCGGCGCTCGAGATCGCGGCCGAGATCGTGGAGCTGCGCGAAAAACCGAGCGTCCCCGTGGGGACGATCGGCGCGGCGGCGTTCGGCGAGACGCCCGTGTTCGTCGACCGGGGAACCCGCGCGCGCGCCATCGTCGCGCTGGGCAAGCAGGATATCTACTCGCCCGACCACCTCGTCCCCTTGGACAAAGGCGTACACATCGTCACAGCCTCGAGCGATCACCTGATCCTCGACGTGGCCGACATGAGACCGGCACCCTGCGTGGGCGACGTGCTGCGCTTCGCGCCGCGCTACCCCGCGATGCTCCAGGCGAGCACATCGCCGTACGTGACGATCAAGCTCGTGTGAAAGCGCTCCCCAAAAAATTTCGGGGAATTTTCGCCAAACAGGTTGCGTTTTGCACCCTCTCTGCGCAGTTTATATATATAGAGACGTCTCGCTATAAGCACCACCCGCGCCCCATTCCGTCCGTATCCGCGCGCGCAGATGACCCGTTGCAACAAGCGAAGAAATACCCGTAATGCACGTAACAGAAACACCCAAATCGTAGAGATCGCCGCCCTCGGCGATCCGCACGAAACAAAAAAATAACGCAATACCCCCCAACAAGCGACCGAGGGTTTTTGGCCCTGCGCATGAGCAAGCCATGTGTGCGTGCCAAAAAGCCTCGGTCGTTTGGTGCCTTGCAAAGGCCATGATATAATTCGTGAAAATACGATGGAAGGCCAATCCACATGAGTCAGATCGAAAAATTGTTGTTGTCGGTCCTCCTCGGCACGAAAGACAAATCGATACCGTTCAATGACTTGTGCAAGCTCCTCGCGGAGCTCGGGTTCGAATGTCGCCGCAAAGGCAGCCATCACATCTTCCACAGAGACGGTATCGAGGAAATCATCAACATTCAGCCGGACGGCAATGGGGCGAAGCCCTATCAGGTACGGCAAGTCCGGAACATCATTTTGAAATACAGAGAAAGAGGCGTTTTCATTGCATAAATATGAAGTGATCCTCTATTGGAGCGACATCGACAACGCGTATATCGCCGAAGTGCCGGAGCTTCCCGGCTGCATGGCGGATGGAGCGGACTATGCATCCGCCCTCGCAAATGCCGAAATCGTCATCGACGAGTGGATCGAAACGGCGCAATCGATCGGGCGCGAGATTCCCACGCCACGCGGTCGTTTGGCCTATGCCTGACGCTTCCCCCGACACAGACCGGATATAGACAAGATTCCACCTCCTTTTTACTTCTTTAATTACTTCTACTTCGGCCAGAAGCGTTTCTGGAATCGCCCTTTGCCCTCCGTGCAGTAAATGAGAGCTCCCGCTTTGTTCCAGGGGCCGTGCGTGCGCGGGTCGATCGTCAGCGTGGCGTGCGCCAGCGGTAGATTTTTCGTCGAAAGCAGCGCGTGCCGCACGAGTTCGGGCCTCGGGGAGCTGACGCGCGAGAACGCGTCGGCGATCCAGCGCACGGCATCGTAAGCGAACACCGCGCCGGCGACGAATTCGCGCGGGCAGTCCTCGTTGTAGCGGCTGCGGTACGCCTTCAAAAATGGCTGCAACGCGGGGTCTCCCGGCGCGGCCTCCACGACCCACCAGCTTCCCGCCAGCGGCTCGCCGATTTCTTTCCACAGCGCGTCGCGATAACCGCCGATCCCCAGGATCGCTCCCCTGTAGCCGCTTTCGCGCACCGTCCGGATCGCTTCGCCGAGCGCCTTTTCCCCGCCTGTAAAAAGCAGCGCCTCGGGGGCGCCTCGCAGGGCGTTCGCCGCCTGCGAATACGGCTCCACAGCGGTCACCGTCACCCCAAACAGCTCCAACCAACGCTGCAAGGCGCGCACGGTCTCCTCGGCGTCGACGTCGCCGCCGTCGTAAAGCAGCCCACACGTCTTGCGCGAAAGCCCCTGCACGAGGAAATACGCCGCGCGCTTGGCCCGATAGGCGTTGTCCGAGACGAGGCGAAAAGCGTAGGCGCGCGTGCGCGTGCCCACGGTCGTGACGTCCGCGCGCGTGGCCGAGACCGCGACGAGCGGCGTCTTGTACGTTTCCGCCAGCCCCGCCAGCTCGACGGCCGCTTCGTCGCCGCAGGCGGCCACGAGCGCGAGCGGAGGCACCGCCTGCTCGAAGACACCGCGCACATTCGAGCCGATTTCGCGCGCGTCTCCCGGCAGATCGAGTACCTGGGCGCGCAGTTCGTTTCCTTTCACTCCGCCACGCGCGTTGATCTCCTCGCACGCGAGTTGCGCCGCCTTGAGCTGGATGCGCCCCAGCGCGCTTCGCTGCCCGGTGAGCGAGATCACCAGGGCGATCGGGTACTGTTCCTGCGGTGGGCGGGTGGGCGTGTGCCCGCGGAACATCAGAAGGAGCAGGGAGCAGAAGATGGCGAGGATGATGAGGCTGTTGCCGACGGCTTTGCGGCGCTGCGCGGCCATGCGGGGGCGCGAGGCGAGGCCGCCCACGACGGGCAGGTTTCCCTTGCGCGCCTCGAGACGGCGCGGCACATGGTCTCCTTTAGCTGTGGCTAATCCTTCCCCCGAGAGGATCCGGGCTAAGGCGTGCGACGCCCAGGCCGCTTCCTCGCGCGAAAAACCCAGGTTCTGCATGCAGTTTCGCTCGAGGACCGCGCGCTCCACATCCGACAAAGGATTCATATCGCCCTGCGGCGAAGCGGCGCTCCATCCTCCTTCGATCGCCTCGCTCAGAGCGCGCATGAGGAAGAAATTCTCGTTCGCGCACTGGGAGCAGCGCTTCTCCAAAAGCTGCCCCAAGCGATCCGGGTCCGCGAGCAAAGAGGCTCCGTACTCGGCAACCAAAACTATGACGACCTCTATCGGCGTGTCCTTCAAGTCTCGTCTCCTCCGACAAATGCGTTCATCTTTTTCGATTATAGCCGCGAAACGTAAAAGGGTTCCGCTATTTGGTAGAATAGGATACGCTTCGCGCAATCCAGAATGATCGCGAGAATCGTCTCGGATTTCTAAGATCGCCACACCGGCGCGCTCCTTTTCGATCGACTACAGGAGGTGTTGTTTTGGACGGGGAAACGCTCGCCAACCAGGATTTCCGCATATTGGCCCAAGTGGACGTCGACGATGTTCTGACGCTCAGCTTGGGACGCGGGACCGGCGTTCCGCTTTTGAGCATGATCAACAACGCGCAGGGAAAAAGAAAGAACATGCACCTCTCCTGGATCGAAACGGGCGACCACCTTTCGATGAAGGTCAAGAAAGAAGACAATCGGGAATATTCGCTCGAGACGATGCAAAAAGCCTTCAAGGCCCTGATCGCGAAGGCGACGGCCGATCTGGAGATCAAGTCGCTCGTCTTTCGTTGCGTGCAGATCCTCATGGACACGGCGCACCGCCCGAGCGTCGCGCGATCGGAATCCGACTGCGCCCTCATCCAGGAAAACAGGCGTAACACGCTGTGGTACACCTACGCGCCCTACAAGGGGACGGCGCTCGTGCACCCCAGCCTCTGCACCACTTCCGAAGAGCGGAAGGTTCTGGAGCGCTACCTCGAGGACGGCACGCCGTGGCGCGGAATCCCCCTTTTAGAAGGCGTTCCCGCGACCCTGCGCAACATGGCGTTCTGCAAGGAACTCACCGCCGTGGACCCCAAACGCTGGGGGGATTTCCTGATCCTCTCGCAGGCGTTGCTCATGGGCTTTCGCGACTGGACGGGAGACTTTCTCTTCAGCAAGATCCTCTGGAAAATCCTCCCGAACAAGGATTTCCGCACCGACGACGAGAGCCTGAACGAAATCCTCGTCTCGGGACGGGAGTTCTTTTTGCGCCTCGTCGCCTATCTGCGGCTTTACCCCGTGCTGAATAAAATCGCCGTCGAACTCGTGATCGACGAGAAGGAATCGGCCGATGAGGCGGGTTTCAAGCGGCGCGACAAGTTCGAAATGATCCTCAAATACCAGACTTCGCGCAAATACATCCTCACCCGCTACATCAGCGACGCGCCGCAGATCGCCCTGGGCATGAGCCCCGAGCGGTCCGCGCCGGGCGAAAAAGGGCGTCTTTTCATGATGCCGTCGGCGATTTGGGACGAGATCGTCGAGGCTTGTTCGCTGGGAGGGGAAAAAGACCCGCAGTTCGCCGCCTACTCCGCCATCTGGGCCATCGAGATGGGACAGTGGATCGAGAGACTGCGCCCCTGTTTTTGATCGATATTGATTGAATAATTTTTTTGTGAGGTGATATCCGTCTTGCCGCAATATGAGGACTGCCTAACCCCGCTTCAGGAAAAATGGAAGGACAACCAGGCCGTATTTTCCCTCGCCGGCAGCCTGGCGATCGCCTGCAAGAAGATGAACAAACTGCGCAACTCCAAAGAGACGGAGGAGCGCAAGACGTTTCGCCTCTTGTGGCAGAAAGCGTCGAGCCTCTACTGGGACCTCGTCTGGGCGATCACGGAGGCAAAAATCGACGCGCAGGACAAAAACCCGCCCGAACGGCTGGAGTTCGACCCTTTCGAACGCCTGATCATCGACTACGGTTACCTGAACGCGAAGGGCACGCAGCCGAACCCCTTCTTCGAAAAGCAGCTCGACGAATCCTCCGCGGTCGACATGTACGAGTACAACCACATGACGGACTACCTGAGCGAATCGTATGCGCTGCTTTTCGGCAAGCCGTACGAGGGGCCCGCGCGTGGCGTCTCGCTCAAGGAGAAACTTGAGCGCTTCTCGAAAGAGCTCGCCGTCACGCAGCAGCGCCGTCGCATGGCCCTGGGAATGCTCTTCGGCAAAAGCGCGCTCGTCTCGCCGCCGGATCTGGAATCGATCGTCAAAAGGCTCGACGAGGGACTGCAGGACCGCATCGAGCTGGAGATGCGCACAAAGCGCGTGCGCGAAGCCGACGGGGCTGAACGCGAGCGAATCGGCGAGAGTGCCAAACAGTTCGATCGGGCCGAAACCGAGCTTTTCTCGCTGCTCGACAAACTGGAAGCAAGCCTCACCGCTTCCGAGGAAGCCGACGAACCCGAAGAGGACGATGAAGACCCGCTCCTGGCGGACGAGCCCGAGGACGAAACGGACCTCGACGACCTGCTGCTCGACGATGACGACGAAGACGGCGACGCCGAGGCCAAAAACCCGCCCGACGAACCCGAACCGAAGGAACCGAAACCCGCACCCCAAGCCGCCCAGCCCGCAACGACGACCGTGGAAAAAACCGAAAAAGGAGCCGCAAACGGGGCAAACGCCGAACTCGATCAGATGCACAAGGTCGCGGGCAACGTGCTGGCCCTGCACGACCGGGCGAAATTTCTGGTGAGCCTCATGGTACACGTGGGCAACGAATCCGTGCGGCGCGAAACGCGCATCGAGAACATGAAGAAGAAATTCAAGGGCGCCGGCGTCCCCGCGCTCAAGATGGAACTGCGCGAGGGTTTCAACCGCAAGAAGGAATTCCTGCTCGTGGCCTCGCGTTCGGCGCGCGTCGACGTCTCCCCCTTGAACTTGAGCAAGGACGAGCCGGTCTCCACGAAGCGCGCGGGGGAGATCATGATGGACCTCACAGCGCTCGACCCGGGCATGCTGCTCGCCTCACGCATCCGCATGTACGGCATCCCACGCGTCATCCTGATCCCCGGACAGGGATGGGGCGTCTACGACTGGACGGACAACAGCCTGCTGATCCCCATCACGGCCCCCGCCTCGGACGTCAAGAGCTTCTGCTTCGCGCTCGGCAACTTCCGCTGGGACAACGACGAGGACCGCACGCTCAAGGACACGTACTCCACGCTCAAGCAAAACCGCGACAAAGGCATCCGGGCGCTGCAGGAGTCGTTCTGCAACGACTATTTCATCTGGCTTTCGAAGGAACGGAAGGGCTATCGCGTCCTGAAGCGCGACGTCTATAAATGGTTCACGATGTTCTTCAAGGTCAAGGCGAAGGACGCCCCGACGAAAGGAGCGCGTTAAAATATCGGTTAAAGCGGCGCGTCGAGCGAACGCTTGATGAAAAGGCGTTCTTTACCGAGATCGAGGACTTTCGATGTTCCGTCCTCGCGCTTGATCGCGATCTTCGGCTGCAGGAGGTTGCCCTCCGTGATCGCAGCCACCGTCCCCACGAGCCCGTTCGACAGCTCGACCATCGAGCCCGGCGGATAGATTCCCATGCCCGACATGAAGACCCTGCAGACGTCGGGATCGAAGTGCGTTTCATTCACGCTCATGACGAAGTTGAAGGCGAGCCGCGCCGAAACGGCGTCGCGGTAGGCCCGGGACGACGTCATCGCGTCGAACGTGTCGGCAACCGCCAGGATGCGCGCGATCTGCGGGATTTTATCCCCGATCAGCCCGTCGGGGTAGCCCGCCCCGTCCCAGCGCTCGTGGTGGCTCAGGACGCCCCCCAGTATGTCCGGGTCCGTGACGCCCGAATCCTTGCAGATCCGCACGCTCTCGCGCGTATGCGTGCGAATGACCTTGACCTCGTCCTCGGAAAGCGGTTCGAGCTTCCCCAGGATCTCCCGCGGGATCGCGCTCTTGCCGATATCGAAAAGCAGTGCCGATGCGACCGTCTTCTCCACAAATTCCGCAGGAATTTTTTTCTCGCCCGCGAGGCGTTTGGCGAGATACCCCGCGATCAGTGAAACGTTGAGCGCGTGCGTCTGCGCGTACGTGTCCGAGTCGGAGAAGGCGAGTGACAGAGCGATCTGGGACGCTCCCGAAATCTCTTTCGAAAGCGTCGTCGCGAGTTCGTCGATCTCTTTTTTGGGGATGTTGAACTTCCGGTCAACCGTGAGATGGGCGTAGATGTCCTTCATGGCCCCTTCGACCTTACGGCTGACCTCGGGGGCGATGATCCGAGCTCCGGGGTCGATCGCCCCAAGCTGTTCGAACAGTTCTTCGGTTTCGAAATCCTGCCGCACCACGACCTCGATCCGCCCGATTCCGAGCTTTCGAAGCGAATCGATGATCCGCGTCGGGTCGCCCAGGGATTCGGAAAGTTTACGGATCGGCACATTGCGGGGAACGATCACTGTCGCGCCGGAAGCCGACAGGACATCGTTCACAAGGCACGCGTCCGGATGCTGCAGGATCTCTTCGATGGGTACCGCAAACTTATAACTGGGGCCCCTCTTCATGGGTAACGCCCCCTCCTCGGGGCTTGAATTCACCCCGCCACGTGTTTTGATCGCCAAATGCGAAGTTGTTTCTTTTAAATTTATACGTATTATACGTCCCATTTATCGCAAGGGCAATCGTCGACGCGACGCGAAAATTTTTCAAAACACCGCGTAATCCTCGTCCTTCAGGTCGGCGATGAACATGTGGCCCGGTGAATGCGTGATTGCATATGGCGGGCGGCTTTTCATCACGATGGCCTGCGGCGTCACCCCACACGCCCAGAAGACGGGGACCTCGCCCGGTTCGATCGGAACCGCGTCGCCGAAATCCGGTTTCGCGACGTCCGCGATGCCGATCGCGCTCGGGTCGCCGATATGGACGGGCGCGCCATGCGTGGCCGGGAACCGCCCCGTGCAGAGCACCGCACGGGGAACGAGTTCATGCCGCACCGGCCTCATGCTCACGACCATCGGCCCCGCCAAACGTCCCGCCGGCTTGCAATCGATGTTCGTGACGTACATCGGCACGTTGCACCCCCGGTCGATATGGCGAACGGGAATCCCCGCGGCGATCATCGCCGCCTCGAAGCTGAACGAACAGCCGATCAGAAAGGCGACCAGGTCGTCGCGCCAGTAGGTGCTCGCGTCCGTCGGTTCCGCTGCGAGTGAGCCGTTTTCCCAGACGCGGTATCGGGGGATGTCGCGGCGGACGTCGGACCCGGGGGCGATCAGGCGCGCTTCCGCGTCGCCCGTTTCCGTCACGTCAAGCACGGGGCACGGCTTGGGATTTCGCTGCGCGAAAACCAGGAAATCGTACGCCCAATCGCGAGGCAGCGCGATCATGTTCGCCTGGGCGTGTCCCAGGCAAAGGCCTGCCGTGGGGGACGTCCATTCCCCGCGGCGAATGAGCGCGCGCATTTCGCTCGGGCGGGTGTCTGCGTGGCGGGAGGTGTCGATCTTCATGCTCCCACCACCTGCGCAAGCGGCACGATCGCGACGCCGGCCGCCTCGAGCTCGCTCCGTACCCTGCGCGCGATATCGACCGCTCCGGGCGTGTCGCCATGCAGGCAGATCGAGTCCACCTTCAGGTCGACCCGTTTTCCGGAGGCACTTTCGGTCGCCCCCTCCTTGACCATTTGTACCGTGCGCCGCGCGATCTCCTCGGGGTCGTGAAACACGGAACCCGGCGACGAACGAGGAACGAGCGAGCCGTCGTCCTGATACGCCCGGTCGGCGAAGACCTCCGAAGCGAACTTCACGCCCACGATCCCCGAGGCCTCTTCGAACAACGACCCCGCGAGTCCAAGC